>DATBCR010000175.1:0-6448 GCA_036270375.1 Pseudonocardiaceae bacterium
TGATGGGCTTCGCGGTGACGGACGGGGGTGTGCGGTGCGCGTGTTGATCGCCGAGGACGAGCGGCAGTTGGCCGACGCGCTCGCGACCGGTCTGCGGCACCAGGGCATGGCGGTGGACGTCTGTTACGACGGGGACGCCGCCCTGGAACGGGCCACCGTGCACGACTACGACGTCGTTGTGCTCGACCGCGACCTGCCGAAAGTGCACGGCGACCAGGTGTGCCGGGCGATCGTGGCACGCGGCACCACGACCGGCGTCCTGATGCTCACCGCCGCCACCAGCATCCGGGACCGGGTCGACGGCCTCGGCCTCGGTGCCGACGACTACCTGACCAAGCCGTTCGCGTTCGCGGAACTGGTCGCGCGGGTGCGGGCACTGGCCAGGCGCGCCCGGCCGCCGCTACCGCCCGTGCTCGACCAGTCCGGCGTGCGGCTGGACGTGGCGCACCGGCACGCGTCCCGGGACGGCGCTCCGCTTGCCTTGTCGCCCAAGGAGTTCGCGGTGCTGGAGATCATGATGCGGGCGCAGGGCGCTGTCGTGTCCCCGGAGACGTTGCTCGAGAAGGCGTGGGACGAACATGCCGACCCGTTCACCAACTCGGTCCGCATGGTCATCATGACGTTGCGCCGCAAGCTCGGTGACCCGCCGCTGATCCACACCGAGCCTGGCGCGGGCTACCGGATGGCACGGTGAACGGGCGGCGGTCGTCGTTGCGTGACCGTGTGATCGCGGTGGTCCTCGTCGCGTTCGCGATCGGGGTGCTGTTCGGTGTGAGCGTCACGAACGCGGAGCGCAACAGGTCGGCTTCCGGGCCCGACCGCATCGGCATCTGGCAGCTCTACCTGGTCGCGGTGATCGTCATCGTACTGCTGGGGTCGGGACTGGTGGTGGCCGCGCGGGTGGTGGTGCGGTCGCTGTCCGACCAGTTGGCCGCGCTCAGCGCGACGGTCCGCCGGTTGGGGCCGCAGAACATGGGCCAGCGGATCGGGCGCGGCGCGGACACCGGGCGCGAGTTGGGCGAGGTGGCCGATGCGGTGGACGGCATGCTCGACCGGGTCGCCGCCGGTTTCGAGGGGCAGCGGCGGTTCGCGTCCAACGCGTCGCACGAGCTGCGTACTCCGCTGGCGGTGCAGCGCACCCTGATCGAGGTGGCGATGGCGACCGGCCGCCCCGATGCCGAGCTGGCACGGTTGGCCGCGGAGCTGTTGCTGGTCAACGAGCGCAACGAGCGGCTGATCGAGGGGCTGCTGGTGCTGGCCGAGAGCGACCGGGGCCTGCCGGGCACGGTCCCGGTGCGCCTGGACGAGCTGGTCGACGCGGTGCTGGACGTGCACGGCGATCTCGCGGCGCGCCACCAGGTCCGGCTGACCCGCACGCTGGCCGAACGGACCGTGGCCGGCGATCCCGTGCTGCTGGAGCGCATGATCGTCAATCTGGTGCACAACGGGATCAGGTACAACCGTCCAGATGGGACGGTTGACGTGATCGTCGCGGACGAACCCACCCTGACCGTGCGCAATACCGGTCAGTCGGTGCCGGCTGAGGTGATCCCGTCGTTGTTCGAGCCGTTCCGCCGGCTGTCCGACGAGCGCACCTTCCAGCGCGACGGCGCCGGGCTCGGCCTGTCCATCGTGCGGTCGATCGTCGCGGCCCACCACGGCTGGATACGCGCCACGCCGGGCGAGCCCGGCGGCTTGGTCATGCTCGTCCACCTGCCGTGACGGCGGACCGGTCCCGGCGCTCTCAGCGTTGCGGCGGCAGGTGGACCGTCATGATCAGGTGGCAGGTTTCCGCGCCCGAGCCGCGGTAGGTGTGCGGCACGTTGCCGTCGAAGCTGGCGGTCTGTCCGGATTGGACGGTGTACTCGGTGCCGTCGACGACCAGGACCATCCGGCCGGACGTGACGTTGATGGTTTCCACGACGCCGGCCTGGTGGGGGTGGCTGGGGTACTCGTCGTCCGGTTCCAGTCGCCAGCGCCAGATTTCCACGGGAGCCGGACCCGCGGTGGTCAGCATGAGCCGGGCCTCGCTGCCGCGTTCGCCGGTCCACAGCGGCGCGCTGGCGTCCGCGGCCACGACGCGGATGCGACCTTCGGGTGGTCCCTGCATCAGGTCGGACACCGAGATGCCGAGCGTGTCGGCCAGCCGGACCAGGGTGGCCAGGTTCGGATTGCCCTGGGCGTTCTCCAGTGCCACCAGGGCGCCCTTGCTGACCTGGGCGCGCCGGCCGAGTTCCTCGAGGGACAGGCCCGCTCTGGTACGGGCCGCCCGGACGTTGTGTGCGATCGTCCGCAGGGCCGCGGCTGTCTCGGCCACCTGATCACCATCCACCTGACTGGACCATTCGAATGCACCGATCGGTCGTTCGGTTGAACTGATCGGTCAGTCCACTATACGATGTGGTCGTTCTACTGACACGTGGGGATGCGGTGTGATCGCTCTGGTATTGGCGCTCGGCAGCTCACTGGCGTACGGGTGCGCCGATTTCCTCGGCGGCCTCGGCGCGCGTAAGGCGCACGTCCTACGGACCGTGCTGATCGCGGCACCGGCCAGTCTCGTGATCGAGTTGCTGTTGTGGCCAGTCCTCGGCGCCTCGTTCGGCGCCGCGACCCTATGGTGGGGCGCGGCGTCGGGAGTCGCGTCGGCGGCCGCGTTCGCCCTGCTCTACCGCACCCTGGCGATCGGTCCGATGAGCGTGTTGTCGCCGGTCACCGCCCTGGTGTCCGCCGTCCTGCCCGTCGGTGTCGGTCTGCTGCAGGGTGCGCACCTTGGCACGGCCGGGCTGGTGGGCCTGCCGCTCGCGCTGGTGGCGGTGGTGCTGGTCAGTGCGGGACACGGCGCCGGCACGGCACCACCCGCCCGGACGGCGCTGCTGCTGGCCTGCGGTGCGGGCGCCGCCATCGCCCTTCAGCTGATCTTCCTGCACCAGACGCCGTCCGGCAGCGGAGTGGCTCCGCTGATCGTCGGCCGGGCGGTCTCCTCGACCGTCACACTGGCGGCGGCCGGGCTGATGCACCGAGGACTGGGTACCGAACGGCCCCGGTACGCGATCGCGGCCTCGGCGGGCGTGCTGGACTCGATCGCCAACCTGTTGTTCCTGCTCGCCGCCCGCGGCGGGGACCTGGCCGTCGTCGCCGTGATCGTGGCCCTCTACCCGGCCAGCACGGTCCTACTCGCCCGCGGCGTGCTCGCCGAACGCATCCATCGCGGCCAACTCATCGGCCTCGGTGCCGCCGTCGTCGCGGTCAGCCTCCTCGCCCTGGCCTGACCACAATGGGGAGGGCGCGGCTGTTGAGCAGCACCCTCCCATTGCGTCGGGACTTGTCATGCGGTCGCGGGCGTGGCGGCCACCGCGGCGGCGAAGTCCGGGTTGATGCCCAGCTGCGCGAGCATGACGCTCACGCCGACATAGCAATTGAAATCCGAGATCTTGCCGTCGCGCACGTACCAGAAGTCCCCCGTGGGGATGTCCAGCTTCGCTCCGGTCGGCTGGATCGCACCGGCGGGCGACTCGAACGGCTTGGTGAAGGTGCCCTGAATCGACAACTCGATCGCGACGACGTCCCCGAGGACGGTGACCCTGTGCAGCTCCCGGTGCACGTCGGGCGCGAACTGGGTCATCCAGAGTAGGACGTCACCCAGGTGTTCCCCCCGGTATTCCTGGCCGTTGGCCATGTCCCGGAAGACGCCGTCCTCGGTGAACAGATCGACGAACGCCTTGACGTCCAGGACGTCACCCTCCGCGTAGTGGTACGCCTTGCGCACGACCTCTTCGACGTTGGTGGTCATCGCGAGCTCCCTCTGTAGAAATCAAATGCTTGCTTGACCAAGGCTAGGTCGAGACCGAAGACTCTGTCAAGCAAACGCTTGAATTTGTTTCGCTCGGCCGGTGGATCAGCTGGCGGCCGGGTCACCCCGAAACGCGCCGGCCAGCACGGGCAACAGCAGCCGTTCGATCTGCTTGGTCGGCTTGCCAGCGAGTTCGGCACCGATGGGTGCCAACGCCAGCCAGTTCACCATGCCGGCGGCGCACCGCAACCGGAAGACCAACTCCCGCTCCTTCACCCCGTGCAGGTGCGCTTTGAGTACCCGCAGGGCATCCCTGCGGGTCTCGTCGAACTTGTCGTCCAGACGGTCCCAGCCAGCCGGCGGATCGGCCCCGAACCGCGCCACGGTCCGCATGACCGCCAGGTCATGTCCGCCCGCCGCCAGCGCATCCACCATCGGCCGGGCAAACGCCGCAGCCAGTTCCAGCAACGTCGAGCTGGGCGCGAGTGCACTCATCGCCTCATGCTGAGCGTCAAGGTACCGTGCCAGCGCGTGTTCGGCAGCCGTCTCGCACAGCACATGCAGCGACCCGAAGTGGTAGCTCACCGCGGCGACATTGGCCCCGGCGGCCTCCGTGATCTCGCGCAGCGTCACGCCCTCCGGACCCCGCTCCGCCAGCAGGTCCAACGCCGCCGTCAGCAGCTGGTCCCGAGTACGCTGACCAGCCTCACGACGCAGATCCACATTCTTCGGCGGCACAGTCAGAACTCAAGCAGCTGTTTGATTTACTGTCAAGCAACTCGGCGGCTGGCGCCGACCCTCCGGCCGACGCCAGCCCACGGGTTCAGGGCACGAACACCATTTCCGGGAATCGTGGCGACGGACCATCCAGCAGGTGCTCGGGGTGATGATGCAGGTGCAGGTCGAAAAGCGCGTCAACATACGTCGACTCGATCGTGATCGCCCGCGTCGGGTTGATCGTGCCGATGTCGTTGGCCAACTGCGCTGGCGTCAGGCCTAACACGCCGGCCGCCTGCGGGAACAGGACCTCGGCGTCGAAGTACGAGCCGTGCGTCGAGCCGAGTAGCTGGAATTCGCGTTTCCAGCCGGTCGAGGCGTTCCAGAACTGGGCCCAGGTGGGGTTGTTGTTCCGGTTGTCGGTCGCGTTGCCCAGCAGTAGGAACGGCCGGTTCAGCCCGGTGGTGACGACCGGCCCGAACAGGTCGCCGTCCAGGTCGATGCCGGCCTTGATCCGCGGGTCGTCGAGCATGGTCGCCGCCGCGGTGGCGCCGCCGAGGGACATGCCGAACATGCCGACCTCGTTCAGGTTCAGCGCACCCCGCAGGCCGTCGGGCAGCGTGCGGTGTTCGGCGTCCGGATTCGCGCCGTGATCGAGGGCGGTCAGCTCGTCCAGCACGAACCGGATGTCCTTGTCCCGCTCCGCGACTTCGGCGGTCAACTGCGGGATGGTCAGCTGCTCAGGGAAGACCCGCCGCGCGACCCGGCCATCGGGAAACTCGACCTCGTCGTCGCTGTAGGTGTGGTCGACGGTCGCCACCAGGTAGCCGCGGCTGGCCAGTTCCTGCACCAGCACAGTGTTGAAGGACCGGTCACCGCCCGAGGGTGGGGAGTACAGGATCACCGGCAGGCCATCCGGATGCCGGTCAACCGGCGCACCCTCATGCGCGGCGGTCTGCGGCACCAGCGCGGAACCGAGGCGAAAAGCCGACTGCCCCAACGACTCCCACGCGCCCGGGTCCATGTAGGGCGCGGTCGGATAGCGGTCGGCGTGCCGGGCCGGGTAGGTCAGGCTGATCATCAACTCCCGGGTGCGGCCAGGCACCCACGGGTCCGGGCGGCCGTTCTGCACCAGGTGCAGCGACACCGTGCCGATCTGGTCCGGGCCGGTCGGCGCCGGCAGCGTGAGTTGCAGCGGTGTGGTGGCCGCGGCCGGTGTGGCGGTCGCGAGCGCGGTGACCAGCCCGGCCGCGAGGGCGAGCGGAACGAAACGATGTGACGCCATTGTTCTCCTTAGTGTGCGAGATGACGCCCCGAATTCTCGCGGTCCGGTGGCGGGCGGCACATCGGGAGCAGGAATGATCGGCGCCGACCCGGGTCCTCCTTATGGATGATTCCCTGTGGATGATTCCTGGTATCACAGGAATAGGGGGATGGGGTTGAGCGCCTCGTACGGTGTTGGTTCGGTGCGCAGGCCGAGTTGGACCGGGACGTCATAAAGCCGGCCCGGTCCGAATCTTGCCCAGAAGTGGCGTAGGCCGGGCACGATCACCTTGACAACGGGCAGGCCGATGTCCGGTCGGGTCTGGTCGAGGACGAGTACTTCCAGCCCGCTCGCCGCCAGCCGGTCCTGGACGGTGTGGATATCGGTGGTCAGGTCGGGATGCGGGCTGTAGGCGAAGTCGTCGGGGCGGCTGGCCGGTCGGGCCGGGTTGGGTGTCAGGTAGGGCTGGTTGTGCACGGTCGCTTCGCGCAACCATGTCGTGAAGTCGTTGTCGTGGCCGCCGTTGTCGTCGTCGCCGGTCTCGATGATGGCCGGCATCATCTGGTTCAGTTCGGTGAGTGCGCGCCATAGCGCGATCCGGGGATCCAGGTGTGCCCCGAAGCCGAGCATGATCTGCTCGCGTGGGTTGTCGATCCGTCGGGACATGGCGACGATGG
>DATBCR010000176.1:0-12508 GCA_036270375.1 Pseudonocardiaceae bacterium
CCGCTGGCTGCGATGTGCACTTGGCGGTGACGGGGGATAACGCGGTCGGTGTCTACTCCCCGCAGACCACTGTGTTGGCGGCGGAGGCGTTTCTGCCTGTGGATCGGGTTGTGGCGCCGGTGGGGTTGTCGAACCTGCCCGGTTATCCGGCTTTGTTCGTTGGCCGTGACCGGGCGTTGGCTGGGTTGGATGCGGTGTTGGGTGAGGCCGGGAGTGTGGTGGTGCAGGCGGTGCACGGGTTGGGTGGGGTCGGGAAGTCCACGTTGGCCGCGCGGTGGGCCGCTGATCACCGGCCGCAGTTTACCCCGTTGTGGTGGATCACCGCGGACAGCACGGCCGCGCTGGATGCCGGTCTGGCCGGGTTGGCTGTGGCGTTGGACCCCGTTGCGGGGACGGTGTTGTCGGGTGAGGCGCTGCGGGATCGTGCGGTGGCCTGGCTGGGCTGTCATGCGGGTTGGTTGGTTGTGTTGGACAACGTGACCGCACCGGCTGATGTGGCGTGGGTGGTGGCTCGTTGTCGCACTGGCCGGTTCCTGATCACGTCTCGGCGTGCTGATGGCTGGCATCAGGTCACCACATCCAGCCCGATTCGGCTGGATGTGTTGGACCAGGACGACGCGGTCGCATTGCTGGTTGGCGTCCTGACGCACGACCCGACTAGGTCTGTGGTGACCGATGGCGCGGAGGTGGTGTGTCGGGAGGTGGGGCGGTTGCCGTTGGCGATCGAGCAGGTCGGCGCGTATTGCGTCCAAACCGGTACCAGTCCGGCCGGCTATCTGGAGCTGTTGGCACGTTATCCGGCGCAGTTGGTCGCGACGGTGGCCGATGGTGCGGACCCGGATCGGAGTGTCGCTCGGGTGTGGCGGGTCACCCTGGACCATCTGGCCCACATTGATCCGTTGACCGGGGTGGTGTTACGGATCTTGGCGTGGTGGGCACCCAGCGGCGTCTCCCGGCAGTTGCTGACGGGGATCGCGTCGCCATTGGAGCTGAATCTAGCGTTGGGTCGGTTGGCGGCCTATTCCATGATCACCCTGGATGGTGATCGGATTGTGGTGCATCCGTTGGTGCAGGCCGTGTCCCGGATACCGGATGAGCAGGATCCGCATCGGCAGTCCGCCGATATCGAGCGTGCCCGCACGCAGGCCGTACGATCCCTGGCAGACCAGCTGCCCGATGATCCGCTGGACGTAGCGGGGTGGCCGGTGTGGCGCAATGTGTTGCCGCACGTCGATGCCTTGCGTCGACAAACCCATGCCGACTTGGACACTGTGCCCGCAGCTCGGTTGTACAACCAGGCTGGCGTGTTCTCCGACAATCAGGGAGACCTGACAGCGGCGGTGGCCTACCTGCGCCGGGCTGTAAGCGCATATGAACGCGTCCTCGGACCCCACCACCCCAGCACCCTCGGCTCATACAACAACCTGGCCGGCGCCTATCGAGCCGCCGATGATCTGGCGCGTGCCATACCCCTTCTAGAACAAACGTTCACCGACACGCACCGTGTCCTGGGAGCCGATCATCCCGACACATTCAGTTTGTGTAACAACCTCGCCTATCTTTACGAAGCTGCTGGGGACCTGACACGCGCCATTCCTCTTTACGAACAAACGCTCGCCGACTGCAATCGTGTCCTTGGATCCGATCGCCCCCAGACCCTCGCCTCGCGCAGCAACCTTGCCGGCGCCTATCAAGCCGCCGGTGATCTGGCGCGTGCCATACCCCTTCTAGAACAAACGTTCACCGACACGCACCGTGTCCTGGGAGCCGATCATCCCGACACACTCACCTCGCGTAACAACCTCGCCAGCGGTTACGAAGCTGCTGGCGACCTGACACGCGCCATTCCTCTTTACGAACAAACGCTCGCCGACCGCAATCGTGTCCTTGGACCCGATCATCCCCAGACCCTCGCCTCACATAACAACCTTGCCAGCGCCTACCGGGCCGTTGGCGACCTGGGCCGCGCCATCCAACTGCACGAACAAAACCTCGCCAACACCCACCGTGTGCTTGGATCTGATCACCCCGACACCCTTGCTTCGTGTAACAACCTCGCGTACGTCTACGAACGTGCTGGCGATCTAGCACTCGCTATTCCTCTTTATGAACAGGTGCTTGCCGACCGCATTCGTGTGCTCGGACCCGATCATCCACATACCCTTCTTTCTCGCAACAACCTCGCCTACGCCTACCGAGTTGCTGGTGACCTGGCGCGTGCTATTCCTCTTTACGAGCAAACGCTTGCCGACCGCAATCGTGTGCTTGGACCTGATCATCCTGAAACATTCACCTCTCGCAACAACCTCGCCTACGCCTACCGAGTTGCTGGTGACCTCGCACGCGCTATTTCCCTTTACGAACAAACCCTGACCGATGCCCACCACATCCTCGGACCTGACCACCCACTGTCCCGCACGATCCATCGGAACCTGACTATGGCATGTGGCGAATCCGATTGAGCGATCGTCGCGGTCTGGTGCTCGTTGACGATTCCGGGCAGCAAGTCGGTCGTGTCCAGGGAGCCAAACAAGTGCGATTCGTCGAAGCTGCAGAGCACCAGGGCGCCGGCCGCAAGGGCGATCAGGACTCCGGCGTTGGTGCCTGACAACTTGTTGCCAAGATGATCACGGCGTCGTCGGTGCCGCCCTGCTGACAGCGGATGGCCTGACGACGGCCCAGCCACTCGAAAGCAAGATTAAAGAGCCTGTTTGCGCAGGTAGGGCGCTTGGCGCTAGAAGATGTCGTTGATGATGTCCTCGCCGATGGCGAACCCCGCACCCGTGGCTATGGCCTGGCCGAATGTGCCGCCCATGAAGCCGCCGAAACCGCCGCCGCCGTACATCGGCTGTTGGTACATGGGCTGTTGGTAGACGGGTTGCTGGTACATCGGCTGCTGGTACTGCTGCGGCTGCTGGTACATCGGCTGTTGGGGCTGCTGCTGGCTCTGGTTCGCCACGAACTGGTGGATCGCCTGCAGCAGCAGCGTTACCTGGTTCTGTTCCTGCTGGAAACCCAGCGTGACGCCCTTCAGGTCAAGCAGCCACTCCCGTGCGTTCTGGTCACCGTTGGTCGCGGCGGCCTGCAGTTTCTGGGCCAGCTCGGTGATCAGCTGCACCGTCTGCTGGCTCTGCTGCTGCAACTGTTGGTAGTTCTGGTCGATGGTCTGGATGTCCACCGTGCGCCTCCGCCTGCCTGTGTCCTGACACCTCAATCCTGCCACGACCGTCGGCTTCGTCCAGTTCGGCGATGCGCGCGGCCAGGAACTCACGCTCCGCGGTGTTCTCGGCCAGCTCCAGCGCGGCCCGATATTCCGCCGCCGCCTCGTCGGGCCGCCCGAGCTGTCGCAGCAGGTCCGCCCTGGTCACCGGCAGGTACCGGTATCCGGCCAAGCGCCCGTCCGCCACCAGGTCGTCGACGCGAGCCAGCGCGGCCGCCGGACCGCACACCTTGGCCAGCGCCACCGCCCGGTTCAGCTCGACCACCGGTGACGACCACACCCTCGCCAGCACGTCGTACAGCCCGAGCACCTGGCGCCAGTCGGTCTCCGCGTAGCTGGGCGCCTCGGCATGCAGTGCGGCGATCGCGGCCTGCACGGCGAACCGGCCCGGCTGGCCGCCGCGCAGCGCCTCCCGCACCAATGCGCCGCCCTCGGTGATGGCGGTGCGGTCCCAGCGGGACCGGTCCTGGTCGGCCAGCAGCACCACCCCACCGGTGTCGTCCATCCGGGTGGCGCGGCGCGCGTCGGTGAGCACCAGCAGGGCGAGCAGGCCGATCACCTCGCGCTCGTCCGGCATCAGCTCGTGCAGCATCCTGGCGAGCCCGATCGCGCGGTCCACCAAGTCGGTCCGAACAAGGCGGTCGCCGGCCGGTGCGGTGTGTCCGGTCGTGAACAGCAGGTGCACGACCACCAGCACCGCATCCAGCCGGTCCGGCAGTTCGGCCGGTTCCGGTACCCGATAGGCGATCCGTGCGGCCGAGATCTTCTTCTTCGCCCTGGTCACGCGGGCCGCGATGGTCGGCTCGGTCGCCAGGAACGCGGCTGCGATCTCACCGGTGGTCAGCCCGCACACCAGCCGCAGCGTCAGCGCGACCTGCGCCGGCACGGACAGCGCCGGGTGGCAGCACGTGAACACCAGCCGCAACCGGTCGTCCTGGATGATCTCCTCGACCGGCTCGGCCGGCGCGACGGCCTCCGGCTCGACCAGCAGCGGCAGCTTGGCCCGCAGGGTGGTCGCCCGCCGGTGCGCGTCCAGGGCGCGCCGCCGGGCCGCCGTGGTCAGCCAGGCCGCCGGATTGCCGGGCACACCCTGCCTGGTCCACGCGCTCAGGGCCGAGAGGTACGCGTCCTGCACGCATTCCTCGGCCAGGTCAAGATCGCCGGCGACGCGCGCCGTCGCGGCGAGCACGAATGCCCACTCGCGACGGTGCGCGTCCGCGACGGCCCGCCGGACGGCGACGTCGTCGCCGCCTTCCCCACCCGGCGGGCCGTCGACAGCCGTCATCGGTCGACGGGTTCCGTCACTGGCCACCCGACGTGTCCATGATCGGCCGGACCTCGACCCCGCCGAACTTGGCCGGGCAGAGCTTGCCAAGCGCCAGCGCGTGGTCCAGGTCCTTCGCCGTGATCAGGTAGTACCCGCCGAGGTTCTCCTTCGTCTCGACGAACGGGCCGTCCGTGACGATGTCCTTGCGGATCGTCGTCCCGGTCTGCGTGGCTTCGAGCGCGCGGCCGCTGATGATCTCGCCGCCCTGCTCGACGACCTGCTCGGCGAACCGGTTGTGCGCTGCCATGACCTCCTGCCACAGCTCCGGTGTCGCGTTCGCGTAGCCGGTCTCGTCCTCGTAGATCAGGACCAGGTACTCAGCCATCGTGGGGGCTCCTTCCACAAACGGTTCGGTCTGACACTCTCACGACGGACGGGGTCGCGCGGAATCGACAACGTATCCCCGACGATCTTCTCGACCATCGGGATCGGGCCGGCCGCCAGCTAATGTCGTGGGTATGAAGACCTGGATGTCTCATTCGGTACCCCGAGTTCCGGGCGAGCCCCGGCCGCTGCGCCTGTACGACAGCGCGACCCGATCGGTCCGGCCGACCGCGCCGGGACCGACCGCCCGGATGTACGTCTGCGGCATCACGCCCTACGACGCGACCCACCTGGGTCACCTCGCCACGTACCTGTCGTTCGACCTGGTGCACCGGCAGTGGCTGGACAACCGGCACGACGTGCACTACGTGCAGAACGTCACCGACATCGACGACCCGCTGCTGGAGCGCGCCGAACGCGACCATGACGACTGGATCGTGCTCGGCATGCGGGAGACCGCGCTGTTCCGCGAGGACATGGTCGCGATGCGGGTGCTGCCGCCACGGGACTACGTCGGCGCGGTGGAGTCGATCCCCGAGGCCGCGGAGCAGGTGGCGAAACTGCTGGCCAGCGGCGCGGCGTACCGGCTGGACGACCCGGCGCACCCGGACATCTACTTCGACCACACGGCCACCGGCCACTTCGGCTACGAGTCGAACTACGACGAGCCCACCATGCTGGCGTACTTCGCGGAGCGCGGCGGCGACCCATCGCGGCCAGGCAAGCGGCACCCGCTGGACGCCCTGATGTGGCGCACGGCGCGGGACGGCGAGCCGTCCTGGGAGACCGATCTCGGCGCGGGCCGCCCGGGCTGGCACATCGAGTGCACCGCCATCGCGCTCAACCGGCTGGGCAGCGGTTTCGATGTCCAGGGCGGCGGCTCGGACCTGGTGTTCCCACACCACGAGTTCACCGCGGCGCACGCCGAGGCGTTGACGGGCAGCCACCCGTTCGCCCGGCACTACTGCCATTCCGCGATGATCGGCCTCGACGGTGAGAAGATGTCCAAGTCACGCGGCAACCTGGTGTTCGTGTCCCGGCTGCGCGCGGACGGCGTCGACCCGATGGCGGTCCGGCTGGCGCTGCTGGCCGGGCACTACCGCACCGACCGCGCGTGGACGGCCGACCTGCTGGCCGAGGGCGAGCGTCGGGTGGACCGGTGGCGGCGGGCGGCGACGGGTCCGACCGGACCGTCCGCTGTGGACACTGTCACCCGGTTGCGTGACCACCTGTCGGACGACCTGGACACCCCGGCGGCGCTGGCCGCGGTGGACGCGTGGGCCACGGAAGCGTTGACAGGCCACGGAAGCGACGCCGACGCGCCGGCTGAGATCCGGACGGCCGTGGACGCGCTATTGGGCGTGGCGCTCCAGATATGACCGCGAAAGCACTGCCGGACTGGTTCCTGCCGCCACCGGACGGCTGGCATTCGGGCGACCTCGACCGGCTGCCACCGGAGGCACCCCGGCACATCGAACTCATCGACGGGACGCTGGTGGTGCATTGCCCACAGACTGTGTGGCATTCCAAGTTGATCAGCGCGCTGTTCGTGTGGCTCGCCGCCCAGGCACCGGACGGCCTGGAGGTCATGACAAGGATGACCGTGTGGCTCGGCGACCGGCAGCGCCTCGAACCTGATGTGCTGGTGATCGACGGGGCAGCTGCGGTTGACCTGAGCCGGACCTGGTTTCGGCCGGATGAAGTGCACCTGGTGATCGAGGTGGTGTCACCTGAATCCGAGACGAGGGATACCCGACGTAAGCCCCAGCTCTACGCGGAAGCCGGGATCCGACATTTCTGGCGAGTGGACAACGACGGAGGCCACGCTGTCGTCTTCGCGTTCGAGTTGGACCCAGGCAGCAGGAGCTATGCCCCGGTTGGGGTGTTTCGCGAGACGATGAAGCTGGCCGCGCCGTTCCCGATCGAGATGCGAGTGGACACGTTGGATCAGTGGCATCCACTTAGTCTCAGCTGACCCGGGGCCGGCGCACCAGGACCGAAGGCGTGCCGGCGACCAGTAGGCCGGCCGGCAGCAGGAAGGCCAGTAGCGCACCGGCGTGGTAGAGCGGCGTGAAGGCCGCCGGGGTCACAGCCGCGCCCAGGAATCGGCACGCCTGTACGACGGACACGGCGCCGCCGGGGTTCGTGCCGTCGGACAACGCCAACGAGTTCACGCCGACCAGTACCAGCTGGCTCGCCACTCCACACAGCGCCCACAGCGCTCCAGCCGCGATCGCCGACGGGACCAGGCCAACGCCGGCCAGCAGCGCGGCCCCGGCGGTCATGCCCAACGACACCGCCCACCGGCCGCCCCACCGGTCCACCAGGTGGCCGACCAGTCGGGCCGTCAGCATCCCGGCCACGCCGAACACCGTGAGCAGCACCCCGCGCCCGCCCGCGCTCAGGCCGAACGCGTCCTGTGCCCGGAACGACACCAGGAACCCCAGCCCGCCGAGACATCCCCACCCCAGGAACCCGGCCAGCCCGATCCACAGCACCACCGGCCGGAACGCGCTACGCAGGGTGACAGTCGACCCCTCGGCCGTACCACGATCGGTCACCAAAGCCGGCAGCCCGACGACCGCGAGCACCCCGGCCACCACCGCCGACGCGACGAACGCGTACCGCCAGCTCGCCACCGCGACCAGGCCGGCGATCAGCGGCGCGCTCGTCTGCCCCGCCGCCTGCAGCGACCCGAACATGCCAAGCGCGCGACCAAGTCTGCCCGGCTGGGTGATCCGCGCGACCGACGCCAACAGCAGCGGCGTCGTGAACGCGTTCGCCGCCCCCTGTGCCGCCCGCGCCACCAGGAACAGCCAGAACGGCCCCGGCAGCACGCACACCAGCGACACCACCAGGTACGCCACGTACGCCACCCTTGTGCTGCGCGCCGCCCCCCACCGCTGCCCCAGCGTGCCCGAGACCAGCATCAATCCGGCGAACGGCACCATGTACGTCGTCAGCGACAGCGCCGCACTGCTCGCCGACGTGTGGAAGTCCGCGCCGATCTCCGGCAGTACCGGCGACACCATCCCGCCGCCGAACGGGCCGAGGAATCCGCCCGCGTACAGCGCCGCCACCTTCAGACGCCCCGATAACCGACCGTCCGAGGACGGAGGCAGGTCACTCGCCTGGACGTCCGAGGCGGCCACGACCGGGTTACTGGCCGGACGAACCGTGACCGGGGCCGCGCCCGGACCCGCGGCCGCGCCGCCGCAGGTAGCGCTCGAACTCGGCGGCGATGGCGTCCCCGCTGGTTTCGGTCAGGCTGATCTCGTCGCCGCGTTCCTCCAGTGCGCGTACGTAGTTGCGGACGTCCTCGTCCTCGTCGGCCATCTCGCTGACCGTGCGCTCCCACTCCTCGGCCTGCGACGGCAGCGCCCCGAGCGGCACCTCGACGTCCAGCAGCTCCTCCACCCGGTGCAGCAGCGCGAGAGTGGCCTTCGGCGACGGCGGCTGCGACACGTAGTGCGGCACGGCGGCCCAGATCGAGATGGCCGGGATGCCCAACTGCACGCAGCTGTCCTGGAACACCCCGACGATCCCGGTCGGCCCCTCGTACCGCGAGTGTTCGAGGCCGAACCGCGTGGCCGACTCGTTGTCGTACGCCGTTCCGGTGACCGGCACCGGGCGGGTGTGCGGGGTGTCCGCGAGCAGCGCGCCGAGCGTGATCACGGTGGTCACGCCGAGCCGTTCCACGTGTTCGAGCAGTTCGGCGCAGAACTTCCGCCACCGCATGTTCGGCTCGATCCCGTGCACGAGCACCACGTCGGTGGCCGCGCCCGACGGCCGGCAGACGGTCAGCCGGGTGGTCGGCCACTCGACCCGTCTGGTCACACCTTCCACCATGTGGACGGTGGGGCGAGTCACCTGGAAGTCGTAGTAGTCGTCCGGGTCGATCTCGGCCAGCGGTGTGGCGTCCCAGCTCAGCTGCAGGTGCTCGATCGCGGTCGTGGCGGCGTCACCAGCGTCGTTCCACCCCTCGAAGGCCGCGACCAGGATGGGCGCGGTCAGCGGCACGGGGGGTGTTTCTGGTGCTGAGGGGTGGGCGTCGCGGTCGGTCACCTGGCAAGCCTACGACCGACCCGGCTCGGGTGGAGATCGTAGGCTAGGCCCATGGTCGATCGCGTGTCGCCGCCGTCGCAGGACGCGCCGGCCGGACGTGTGCTGGTAGTGGCGGGGGCGACGCCCGCGTCACAAGATCGCGGCCGCGCCGATTTCGCCGATCCGGCGGGGCGCGGCGAGATCCGTAACGTCACCCGACCGGGCACATGAGCGAGCTACGCGCGGTGCTGTGGGACATGGACGGCACGCTGGTCGACTCGGAGAAGATCTGGACGGTGGCGCTCGCCGAGTTGATGGCGCGCCTCGGCAGCGGACTGACCGATGAGCTGCGCGTGTCGCTTGTCGGCTCCAACATGCGCCGCAGCACGCTGCTTCTGTTGGCACACGCCGAAATCTCGCCCACGCCGGACGCCATCGAGGATGTCGAACGGTGGTTGGACGAGCGGATGACCGTGCTGTTCCGGGCAGACCTGCCGTGGCGGCCGGGCGCGCGGGCGGCACTGCGATCGGTGCGCGACGCGGGTGTCCGCACGGCGCTCGTCACGTCGACGGAGCGCTCACTCACCGAGATCGCACTGGACTCGATCGGGCGCGACTTCTTCGACGTCACGGTATGCGGCGACGAGGTCGGTGGTCTGAACAAGCCGCATCCCCGACCGTATCTGGCGGCGGCCGAACTGCTCGGCGTCGACCCGAGGTACTGCGTGGCGGTCGAGGACTCGGTCGCCGGGGTCACGTCGGCGCGAGCGGCCGGCTGCACGGTCCTCGTCGTACCGGCCGAGGCGCCTGTGCCACCTGGGGAGCGGCTGGTACTGCGCGAGTCCCTGGTCGGCGTGACCGCGGAACTGTTGGCCGCACTCCTGGCGCCCAGCGCTGGCTGACCACCGCAAAGGTTCGAACCGTCAGGCCGGACAACTGGTGTCGGCCGGCCATTCGCGTTCCGAGCCGTCGGTCCATGAGCGGAAATCGCGGACGGTGTCGGCAAGATGATCGCCGAAACCGCTATCCGCAGGCGTGGTCCGCATTACCTCGGCAAGCTGTTCGGCCACGGTCGTGTGTAGCGGCGCGGGTTGGTCGACTGGCTCGGGGGTGATCGGTCGCACGTGGGCAGGCTATTGATGGCCGCCAAGGTCGGCCAGTCGAGCCGTTCCGGTGGGGTGCGTCCGGACGGTGGACCTTGGGATGGGACAATTGGCTGGTGAAGACGTTCGACGAGTTGTTCGCCGAACTGCGTGGTCGTGCGGAACTGCGGCCGGATGGGTCGGCCACGGTTGCCGCGCTGGATGCCGGTGTGCATGCGCAGGGTAAGAAGGTGCTCGAGGAGGCTGGCGAGGTGTGGATCGCGGCCGAGTACGAGTCTGATGTGCGCCTTGCCGAGGAGGTGTCCCAGTTGCTGTACCGGTTGCAGGTGCTGATGCTGGGGCGCGGGCTCACCCTCGACGACGTGTACCGGCACCTCTGATACCACGACCATGGGGAGTCCAGCATGTTGCGGGTAGCCGTGCCCAACAAGGGCACCCTGGCCAACGCGGCCTCGGAGATGCTCGGCGAGGCCGGCTACCGGTCGCGGCACGACCACCGCGACCTCACGGTGCTCGATCCGACCAACGAGGTCGAGTTCTTCTTCTTGCGCCCCAAGGACATCGCGGTCTACGTCGGGTCCGGCGAGCTGGATCTGGGCATTACGGGGCGGGATCTGGCGCTGGAGTCGGGTGCCCCGGTGGCCGAACGGCTCGCGCTCGGGTTCGGTGGTTCGACGTTCCGCTACGCGGCGCCGGCCGGGTCCGGGCTCACGTCCGTGCACGACCTGGCCGGCAAGCGGCTGGCCACCGCGTACGCCCGGCTGGTGCGGGAGAACCTCGCCAACAACGGCGTGCGCGCCGACGTGATCCGGCTGGACGGCGCCGTCGAGATCTCCGTGCAGCTCGGGGTCGCGGACGCGATCGCGGACGTCGTCGACTCCGGGCGGACGCTGCGGCAGCACAACCTCGTCGTATTCGGCGAGCCGATCTGCGTGTCCGAGGCCGTGCTGATCGAAGGGACACGGGTCGGCGATTCGGCGGCCAAGGCGCAGCTGACCGCCCGGCTGCGTGGTGTCGTGTTCGCCCAGCACTACCTCATGTTGGACTACGACTGCCCGAGATCGTTGCTGGACAAGGCAATCGAGGTCACGCCCGGTCTGGAGTCGCCGACCGTTGCGCCGCTCGCCGATCCGGACTGGGTCGCGGTACGGGCCATGGTGCCGCGCAAGGAGGCCAACCAGATCATGGACGAGCTGGCCGCGCTCGGCGCCAAAGCCATCCTGGCGTCGGACATCCGGTCCTGCCGGCTGTGACCATCCTGGAGGTGGTCCGGCTGGACGTGCGGCCGGGGCGGGAAGCCGAGTTCGAGCGCGCGTTCGCCGAAGCAAGGGCGATCATCGAAGGCTCGCCCGGATTCCTCGGCGTGGAACTGCGGCGCGGTGTCGAGAACACGAGCCGGTACGTGCTGCTCGTCCGGTGGGCGACGCTGGCCGACCACACCGTCGGCTTCCGGCAGGGACCGGACTATCCGCGGTGGAAAGCGTTGCTGCACCACTTCTACGACCCGTTCCCTGAAGTCGAGCATTACTCCGAAGTGGACAGATGAACACCCGGGCTGTGGTGTTCGACTACTTCGGCACGCTCAACCCGACCATCGTCATGATGGTCACCGACGCCGAGCGGCGTGCGGTCGGTGTGGCACTCGGTGTCGACCCGGACGAGCTGGAAGCCCAGTGGCGGGCCACTTTCGTCGCCCGATCCACAGGACGGACCGGCGACCTGACGGCCACGCTGCGCACCCTGGCGACCCGGGCCGGCGGCGCGCCGACGGATGCCGGACTGGCCGAGGCGGCCCGGATCCGGGCCGCCGCCTACCGCAGGTCCGCGCAGCCACGGCCGGACACGGTCGCGGTGCTGGAAGCGTTGCGGGACAAGGGTTTACGGCTGGCCGTAGTGAGTGACTGCGCAATGGAGCTCGTCACCATATGGCCAGCATTGCCGGTGGCCGACCGGGTGGACGCCACCGTGTTCTCCGCGCTGGTCGGCCGCCGCAAGCCGGACCCGCTGATGTACCGGTTGGCGTGCGAACGGCTGAACGTGCCACCGGAGGACTGCCTGTACGTCGGCGACGGCGGCAGCGGCGAACTGACCGGCGCCGCCACGGCCGGCATGCGCCCGGTCCTGTTGGCCGACGCCGACTGGTCCACCGGCCACCGCTACGACCAGGACACCTGGCACGGCAAGGCGATCCACGAACTGAACGACGTGCTCGGCCTGGTCTGACGAGACCGAATCAGCCCAGCACCACGCTGCGAATCGGCACGAACCTGCGCGCCGCAATTCGTGCGGCCGAGCCTGGAGCTGAGCGGGTCGGCGAGCTGGCAGATCGAGCTGGTCCGACCAGACGAGCCGGTCGGTGCCGGGATCCTGGACGACGGCACCGAGAATGCCGGCGCCACGTTGTGCGGGCGCAGCACACCGTCACCGAAGTGCGCCGCCAGCTATCGGGGCCGGATCAGCAGGGCCTGGTTGCCGGTGCCGACCGGGCCG
>DATBCR010000177.1:0-2742 GCA_036270375.1 Pseudonocardiaceae bacterium
CTCGGTCCGAGACGAGGGACCGGCGCGCACACTCGCGCCGGTCCCTCGTTCGTGCCGTCCCGGTGCCGGTCACCGGGTCCGGATCGGCAGGCTGGCCAGGCCGCGCAGGCCGATCGTCGGCTTGAACTCCGGCTCACCGGCCAGTTCCAGCGCCGGTGCCCTGCGGGTCAATGTCTCCAGGGCCACCAGGCCTTCCATCCGGGCCAACGCGGCGCCGAGGCAGTAGTGCAGGCCGTGCCCGAACGCCAGGTGCGGGTTGGGCTCGCGGGTCAGGTCCAGCCGCTCCGGCTCGGCGAACACGTCGGGATCGCGGTTGGCCGCGGCCAGCAACGGCACCACGAACTCGCCTTCCGCGATCACGTGACCGTCCAGTTCGATCGCGGTACGGGCGGTGCGCACCACCAGGTTCGCCGGTGAGCAGTAGCGCATCAACTCGTCGATCGCGACCTGGCCGATGTCCGGCTCGGCGCGGAACCTGGCCAGTTCGTCGGGATGGGTCAGCAGCGCGTGTACCGAGTTGGACACGAAGTTCACCGTCGACTCGTGGCCGGTGATCAGAAGGATCACGCACGAGGAGACCAACTCGTCCTCGGTGAGGCCGCCTTCGCCGTCCGCGATCGCGATCAGGTCGCTGAGCAGGTCACCGGCCGGCTCGACCCGGCGCACCGCGATGAGTCGCCGGAAGTAGTCGCTGAACTCGGCCATCGCGGCGTCCCGGCGTGCCGCCACCTCCGCCGAGACCCCGAGCAGCAGATCCACTCCCCGCACGATCGAGTCGACCCAGCCGCGAAACAGGTCCCGGTCGCCGACCGGCACACCGAACAACTCGCAGAACACGGTGGCGCCCAACGGATGGCACAGCGATGCCACCAGATCGACCGTACCGGCGGCGAGCGTCGCGTCGACCAACTCGTCCACGATCTGCGCGACCCTCGGCCGGTACCGGCGCACGACGGCCGGCGACAGCGCCCGTGCGACGGCGCTCCGGATCTGCGCGAAGTCGCTGCCGGCCGACGTTCCGTTGTCGCCGCCCGCATCGGGATAGCACCGGATGTCCTCGACATTGCCCAGTCTGGTGTCCTGCAACGCAAGGGCACATTCCCGGTATCGCGACAGCAGCCAGCCGCCGGCCGGATTGCGGAACACCGGCGCGGACTCGCGCAGTTGCCGGTAGAACCGGTACGGGTCGCGCCGGAACTCCGGTGTGGTCGGATCGAACGTCAGCTCGGCAGCCGGTCGCGGCACCTCCGCCTCCTTCGTCACGCCGTGTACCGGAACGTCATCCGGTGCCAGTCCAGCAACGCCCGCATCCACGATTCCAACACCCCCAGATATCTCGCCAGATCGTCGTCGACTTCCAAGCCGAGGCTGGGCAGCCGGTCCTTCAGTTCCAGGTAGGAATCCATCTCCAGCCGGCACATCGCAACGGCGCGGTCGGCGGCCTCCTGATAGCTGCTGTCGAACTCGTTGCGTAGCACGGCTACCAGGTTGTTCACCTGCCCGTCGTTGCGTTCGCGTTCGAACGAGAAGACGTCGTTGAGCCAGCACGTGTAGTTGTTCGCCATGATCTCCAACTGGCGCAGGGCAACATGCCGGCGTGCGTCGGGTGGGATCCGGATGCCGCCGAGCACGGCGGACAGCTCGTAGGTCGGGAACAGACAACCGGTGTGGCGGCGCATGTTGGTGTAGGTGGACAGCCGCGGCGGGGTGCGACGCCAGATGTTGGTCGCCTCCCACATGGTCGCCTGCAGATACTGGGCGAACCCCGGCAGGAACGTGGTTGTCATGTCCCAGTCCGGCGCCAGGGCCGCGATGTCCCGCCGGATCACCCCAATCGCCCGGTCAAGTGGATCGTCGGGCTCGCCGTCGGTCGCGCCGCGCATGATGGCGAGCGTGCGTTCACCGACCTCGGTGATCTGCCGCCGGTCCCGCTTGCTGACGTTGACCCACTTGTCCGTCACCCCGTCGTCGTAGACCATCAGCCAGTCCAGCCAGGCGATCGCGATCCGCAGTGCCGGCAGGGAAACCCAGGGATGCGAGTAGCCGGCGAGATAGCCGAGATGGGCCGGACCGATGCCCCAGACGTCCTCGTCCTCGATCAGACCGCGCTCGACGGCCCATTCGACGGCGAACCGCTCCCCCGCCGCCACGTGCTGGTTCAGCGCCGAATCGACCGGGCAGTAGAAGTCCGGGATGGTGATCGTTTCCACTCCGGTCATCCTCCGGTCGACGTGTCACCGAGTCGTCGCCCCGGCGTCGCACCGCCGGGTCAGCGGAACCGTTCGGCCTGACGTGTGAACATGTCCGCGTAGTAACCGTTGGCGCGCATCAGTTCGCCATGGCTGCCCGTCTCGCGCACCCGGCCGTCGTCCAGCACGACGATTCGGTCGGCCCGCCGCACCGTGGCGAACCGGTGCGAGATGAGGATCAGGGTCACACCACCGACGGCCTCGATGATCCCGTCGAACACCGCCAGCTCGGCCTGTGCGTCCAGGTGCGCTGTCGGCTCGTCCAGCACCAGCACGCTTCGGCCGCCCAGCACCGCGAACAGTGCGCGCGCCACGGCAACCCGTTGCCACTGGCCGCCGGACAGGTCGGTACCGCCGGAATACGCTCGCGAGAGGATCGTGTCCAGGCCGGACGGGAGTTCGGCCAGCAGCGTGTCCCCGCCGGCCCGCGCCATGGCCGTGGCCACCTCGGCGTCGTCGGTGTGCCGCTCGGGTGCGCCAAGTGCGATGTTGT
>DATBCR010000178.1:0-1780 GCA_036270375.1 Pseudonocardiaceae bacterium
AACGTGGTTCTGGTGTCGTGCGCGGAAACCGACCCGGACGAGGACCTGCCGGCTGCCGTGCGGACCACCACGTATCGCTCGCTCGGCCTCGTCCAGTCGTGGCTGGCCGACCAGCGGTTCACCGAATCCCGCCTGGTGTTCGTCACGCGCGGTGCCATCGCGGCCCGGCTCGGCGAGCAGGTCGCCGACCTCGCGCACGCCGGCACCACCGGCCTCGTGCGCTCCGCGCAGTCCGAGAACCCGGGCCGGCTGGTGCTGGTGGACCTGGACGAGCGGGACGCGTCGTTCGCCGCGCTGCCGGCCGCGATCGCCTGCGGCGAGCCACATGTCGTCGTCCGGGTCGGCGCGGTGCACGTGCCGCGCCTGGCTCGGGTCGCGATCGCGGCCGGCACCCCGTCGGCCACATGGGACCCGGCCGGCACGGTCCTGATCACCGGCGCCACCGGCACCCTCGGTGGTCTCGTCGCCCGCCATCTCGTTACCGAGCACGGCATCCGGCACCTGCTGCTGACCAGCCGCAGCGGCGCGAACGCCCCCGGCGCCACCGAACTGGCCGCCGAACTGGCCGGTCTCGGGGCCGACGTCACCACGGTGGCCTGCGATGTTTCCGACCGGTCCGCGCTCACCACACTGCTCGCTGGCATACCGGCGGACCGCCCGCTGCGCGCCGTCGTGCACACCGCCGGCGTGCTGGACGACGGCGTCGTGTCCTCGATGACGCCGGAACGCGTTGACGCCGTGCTGCGGCCGAAAGTGGACGCCGCCCTGGCGCTGCACGAACTGACCGCGCATCTCGACCTGTCCGCGTTCGTCGTGTTCTCCTCGCTAGCCGGCACGTTCGGCGGCACCGGCCAGGCCAACTACGCCGCGGCAAACGCCTTCCTGGACGCGCTCGCGTATCACCGCCGGTCGCTCGGCCTGCCGGCGCTGTCGCTGGCGTGGGGCCTGTGGGCGCAGAGCAGCGGCATGACCGGCAAGCTCGGTGACGCGGACCTGTTGCGAATGGCCCGCGGCGGCGTCGCGCCACTGTCCACTGAGGAGGGACTTGGGCTGTTCGACGTGGCGTGCACGGTGGACGACGCGGTGCTCGTGCCGATGCGCATGGTCGTCGACGCGATCCGCAACCGGATGGGGCCGGACGCCGTGCCGGCCCTGCTGCGCGACCTGATCCGCACCCCGACCCGCCGCGCCGTCGTGCCGACCGCCGCCACCGCCGCCTCCGTGGCAACGCTCCGGGAGCGGTTGGCGGAACTCACCGTCGGGGAACGGGACCGCGCCATGCTGGACCTGGTCAGACGCGAGGCGGCCACCGTGCTCGGCTACGCGGGCCCGGACGCCGTCGAAGCGGAACGCGGCTTCCTCGAACTTGGCTTCGACTCGCTGACCGCGGTGGAACTGCGCAACCGGCTCAACGCCGCGACCGGGCTCACGCTGCCGGTGACGGTGCTGTTCGACTATCCGAGCTCGGTCGCGCTGGCCCGCCAGCTACGCGACGTGCTGGCACCGGACGACGGCGATACCCAAGTCGCCCTTGCGGAACTGGACCGCGTCCTGGCCAGGCTGGCGGACGACACGGACACCCGAAGTCAGCTGGCCGCCCGGTTGCAGGACATGCTGGCGCGGTTGGCCACCGGAGACGCGGTCGGCACGAAGATCGACCTGGCCAGCGACGACGAGATGTTCGACTTCATCGAGAACGAGCTCGGCCTGTCCTGACACCGCACGGCACCCGGGCGCATCAACCGATCGGTTGATGCGCCCGGGTGCCGTGCGGTGTCAG
>DATBCR010000179.1:0-5908 GCA_036270375.1 Pseudonocardiaceae bacterium
CGGGACGGGCGTGCGGTTCGCAAGAGGCCGCGAGGTGACGCGGGAGCCGGTCGCCGATCCACCACTGGCCGGCGCACGGGGGGTCGCGCGGTGCACGGCGGCCGAGCTGCCGGCCGGTTTCGCCGACGGTTACTGGATCACGGTGCCACTGGTGGACATGCCGCGACATCTCGCCTACCTGGCCGAACGGTTCGCCGCGGCCGGCGGAATCGTTACGTACCAGGCGGTTCACAGTCTCGCCGACGCGGGAGCACCGGTAGTGGTCAACTGCGCGGGACTGGCGGCAAGGGAGTTGGTGCCCGACCCGACCGTCCGACCGGTACGCGGGCAGCACGTGGTGGTGGCCAATCCGGGCCTGACGGAGTTCTTCGTGGAGGAAACAGAAGCGGCATCATGGGTCGGCTTCTTCCCGCACGGCGACCGCGTCGTGCTGGGCGGCGTCGCCGAGGATGGCGACGACAACCCAAACCCGGACACCGCAACGGCCAACGCGATCATCACCCGATGCGCGGCCATCGAGCCACGCCTCGGCGAAGCCGCTGTCCTGGCCCACCAGGTCGGCCTACGCCCGGTACGCCCGGCGGTCCGCCTGGCCGACGACCACGTCAACGGCACCCGCGTCATCCACAACTACGGCCACGGCGGGATGGGCGTGACCTTGTCGTGGGGCTGCGCAGGGGACGTCACCGCGCTGGTGTGCGGCGGCTGACCTGCCCTTTCGGTAGGTATGACCGCCTCTTGCGGCCTAGAGTCGTGTCGTGGACCTCCCTGTGATGCCTCCGGTGAAGCCGATGTTGGCCAAGGCCGTGCACGAGATGCCACGTGCGCCGGGCCTGACTTATGAACCCAAATGGGACGGATTTCGTTGCATCGTGTTCCGGGATGGCGATGACGTCGAGCTCGGCTCACGCAACGACCGGCCGTTGACCAGGTACTTTCCCGAACTGGTCGACCTGCTGAAGGCCGCCTTGCCGACCCGCTGTGTCGTCGACGGGGAGATCGTCGTCGTCACCGGTGACGGGCTGGACTTCGACACCCTGCAGCTGCGGCTGCACCCCGCCGCCTCGCGGGTACGCAAGCTTGCCGAGGAGACGCCGGCCAGTTTCGTCGCCTTCGACCTGCTCGCACTCGGCGACCGCGATCTCACGACCGAGCCGTTCCGCGAGCGCCGCCGTGTGCTCGAGAGCGTCCTGGACGGCGCGCTGGCCCGCGTGCACCTCACGCCGCTCACCGACGATCCGGACATCGCCCAGGACTGGTTCACCCGGTTCGAGGGCGCGGGATTCGACGGTGTGATGGCCAAACCGATCGACCTGCCGTACGAGCAGGACAAACGCGTCATGTGGAAGGTCAAGCACGAGCGCACCGCGGACTGCGTCGTCGCCGGCTTCCGCTGGCACAAGGACGGCAAGGGCATCGGCTCGCTGCTGCTCGGCCTCTACGACGACGCCGGCACCCTGCACCACGTCGGCGTCGCCAGCAGCTTCTCAGCTGAACTGCGCGCCAAGCTCGTCGACGACCTCGCCCCGCAACGGGAGAACGCCCTCGACGGTCACCCTTGGCAGAGCTGGGCCACCGCCGAGGAGCACGCCGGCCGACGCATGCCGGGTGCGTTGAGCCGCTGGAGCGCGACGAAGGACATGTCCTGGGAACCGCTCCGCCCCGAACTCGTCGCCGAGATCCGCTACGAGCACCTCCTGTCCGGCCGTTTCCGGCACACCGGCCGGCTCTCCCGCTTCCGCCCCGACCGTGACCCCGAGTCCTGCACCTACGCCCAGCTCACCGAGGTGCCGCCGGCCGAACTGGCCGCACTGTTCGGCACAACGACATGACAGACGAGATCACCCTGCACGTCGACGGCACCGATGTGACCGTGTCGCACCCGGACAAGGTCTTCTTCGGACAGCGCGGCGAGACCAAACTGGACCTCGTCCGCTACTACCAGGCCGTCGCGGAACCCTTCCTGCGCACCGTTCGCGGCCGCCCGCTGCTGCTGGAACGCTATCCGGGCGGCGCGGGCGGCAAGTCGTGGTTCCAGAAGCGCGTCCCCGCGTCCGCCCCGGACTGGCTCACCACCACTGAAGTCGCCACCCCCAACGGCACCACGAGCGACGCCCTCGTCGCGGCCGATCTCGCGCACATCATCTGGGCCGTCAACCTCGGCTGCATCGGCTTCCACGTCTGGCCCGTGCGCGCCGCCAACCTCGATGTGACCGACGAACTGCGCGTCGACCTCGATCCGTCGCCCGGGGTCGGCTTCCCGCAGGTGCGCGAAGCCGCGGCGCTGACAAGGGACTTCCTCGGCGAACTCGGCATCGATGCCTACCTGAAGACGTCCGGGTCGCGCGGCCTGCACATCTACACCGCACTGCGCCCGCGGTGGGACGGCTACCAGGTGCGGGCCGCCGCCGTCGCACTCGCTCGCGCCCTGGAACGCCGCCACCCCACCCTGATCACCGGCCGGTGGTGGAAGGAGGAACGCGGCGCGAGGGTGTTCGTCGACTTCAACCAGAACGCCCCGCACAAGACCGTCTTCGGCGCCTGGTGCGTACGGCCGCGCGTCGGCGCACAGGTGTCCACCCCGATCGGCTGGGACGAGCTGGCGACCGTCGAACCGGACGAGCTGACCATCGCCACCGTGCCGGCACGGGTCACCGAACGGGGCGACCCGTGGGCAGATATGGTCGAACGTGGCCAGTCCATCGAACCGCTGCTTGAGATGTCCCGCCACGACATCGCCAACGGCCTGATGGACGCGCCATGGCCACCGGTGTATCCCAAGCAGCCCAACGAACCCCCACGTGTCGCACCCAGCCGCGCACGCCAGCCGAAACCCGACGGGTCCTAATCGGACAGTGCGTCCTTACGCTTGCGGAGGAAGTTCCGCTCCGCCGTGTTCGGCGCGAGTTCGATGCCCCGCGAGTAGGCGTCCCCGGCTTCGGCACGCCGGTCCAGCCGCCGCAGCAGTTCCGCCCTGGTCACATGAAAAGCGTGGTACGAAGCCAGATCCAGCCCGTCCACGATCCGCAACCCCGCCGCCGCACCATGCACCTCGGCGACCGCGATGGCCCGGTTCAGCGCGACGACCGGCGTCGGCGTCAACGCGAACAAATGGTTGTAGAGATCCAGAATCTGGCCCCAGTCGGTGTCTTCGGCCCGCGCCGCATCCGTGTGCACGGCATTGACCGCCGCATGCAACTGGTACGGCCCGGGTTGGGCCCGCCGCAGGCACTCGCGCACGATGGCGTGTCCCTCCGCGATCAGCTCCCGGTGCCACTGGCCCCGATCCTGTTCGGCAAGCGGCACAAGGGTGTCGTCGGCGAACCGGGCCGCCCGCCGTGCGTCCGTCAGCAGCATCAGCGCCAGCAGGCCCTTCGCCTCGGGCTCGTCCGGCATCAGGGTCGTCAGCACCCTGGCCAGCCGGATCGCCTCCGCGCTCAGGTCGGTGCGCACGGCACTGTCCTGGCCGCTCGCCAGGTAACCCTCGTTGAACACCAGGTACAGCGTCGTCAGCACGGACTTGAGCCGGCCGGGCAGTTCGTGGTCGGCCGGCACGCGGTACGGGATCCTGTTCGCCGCGATCTTGCGTTTGGCTCGGGTCACGCGCTGCGCCATCGTGGTCTCGGGCACCAGGAATCCGTGCGCGATCTCGGCCATCGTCAGTCCGCCGAGCAGCCGCAGCGTCAGCGCGACCTGCGCGCTCGGGGCCAGCGACGGGTGGCAGCAGGTGAACATCAGCCGGAGCCGGTCGTCGACGACGGCGCCCTGCGGCTCGGCTTCGTCTGGCACGGTCATCTGTGCCGCCTCCCGCTGTCGGGTGTCCCTTGTGGACTCACGGCGCAGCCGGTCGATGGCCCGGTTGCGCGCGGTCGTGGTGAGCCACGCGGCCGGGTTCGGCGGCACACCGGCCGCCGGCCAGCGCTGCATGGCGATGACGTACGCCTCCTGGGCCGCCTCCTCGGCAAGGTCGATGCTGCCGAGGAGGCGGACTAGGCCGGCGATCACCACACCGTGCTCCTCGCGGAACACGCGGTCGACGACGTCGGTCGGCGATGGTGGCGTTGGCACGGCGCTCAGGACTCCGGTACGTCCTGGAACGGTCGAACCTCGACCGGATTCAGGCACGCGGTGGACGCCTTGCGTGCCCATTCCAGCGCGGTGTCCAGGTCGTCCGCGCTGATCACCCAGAACCCGCCGAGGTGTTCCTTCGACTCGGCGAACGGACCGTCCGTCAGCAGCACGTCGTCGCCCATCGCGGCGACGACGGTCGCGGTGTCGTACGGGTGCAGGCCGCCTGCGAACACCCACGCGCCCGCCGCCTGCATCTCTTCGTTCAGCTTGGCCACCTGGCTCATCGCGCGCTGCCCGGTGGCGGCGTCCGGCGCCGGGTCGCCTTCGCGGCTGTGTACCGAAAGCATGTACTGTCCCATCACGAAAACTCCTGTCTGGTAAGGACTGCGGTGGTCGGGGGATCAGTTGGGGAGTACGGCTTCCTTGCCGTCCACGACGGTCAGCGTGCCGATCGCGGGTGCGTCGGTCGGACGGAACGTGAGCGCGACCGCGCCCGCACTCGTCGCCCTGCTCTCGATCAACTTGAATGATGCCGGGACGGCGCCCGCCTCGAACAGCCGCTTGCCCGCGCCGAGGACGACCGGGAACACCAGCAGCCGGTATTCGTCGATCAGGCCGTGGTCGTGCAGGGTCCTGGCCAGCGCGCAGCTGCCGTGCACCTGCAGTTCGCGGCCGGGCTTGGCCTTCAGCGCCGTGACGGTGGCCACGACGTCGTCGGCGATGATCGTCGAGCCGCTCCAGGTCGCCTCGGTCAGGGTGGTCGAGACGACGTGCTTCGGCAGGGTGTTCAGCGCGACGGCCACCCCGTTCTCCGGGTCGGTGACCTGCCGCCAGTAGCTCTGCATCATGTCGTACGTGGTGCGGCCGAGCAGGATCTCGTCGGCCTCGGCGAACCATTCGGTGACGATGGCGCCCATGTCCTCGTCGGCGTGCGGCAGCAGCCAGCCGCCGCGCGTGAAGCCGCCGCTGGTGTCCTCGTCCGCCCCGCCCGGGCCCTGCATGACGCCGTCCAGGGTGAGGAACGTGTTGACGGTGAGCTTCATCGTGATCTCCGATCGCTGTCGTTCGGCAACGCCGTTCGCTGCCTACACCGTGACTACGAACGGCCGCGCGCCGACACGACACCCATTGCGAACGATCTAGAACTCGGCCCGGACCCCCAGCAGCCGCACCGCTCTCGTCCGGTCGAACCACCCGAGCACCTCCAGCGCGGCACGTTCGATCTCGGCCGCGTCACTGGTCGGTTCGAGCAGCGTCATGCTGCGGGTACGGGTGCTGAACGGCGCGAACCGCACCTTGACCGCGACCCGCACCGCAGGCCGGCCCTCGGCGACGACGTCCAGCACCACCCGCCGCGCCAACTCCGCGACCTGCTCGGCGATCGCCGCCGGATCGGTCAGGTTCCGCTGGAACGTGACCTCACGGCTGCGCGAACGCGCCACCCACGGGGTCGCTGTGACTTCGGTCTCACCGGCGCCGAGCGCCAGGTTCCGGAACCACGGGCCCATCCGAGGGCCGAACCGCACGGCCAGCTCGGCCGGATCGGCACGGGCCAGGTCGGCGACCGTGACCAGGCCGAGGTCGGCCAGTTTCCGCTGGGTCCGCCGCCCGATGCCCCACAGCGCCTCGGTCGGCCGATCGGCCATCACAGCGACCCAGTTCGCCTTGGTCAGACGGTAGATCCCGGCCGGTTTCGCGAAGCCGGTGGCGATCTTGGCCCGCAGCTTGTTGTCACCGATGCCGACCGAGCAGGACAGGCCCGTCGCGTCCGCGACCGCCCGTCGCACGTCCTCGGCCAGCGCCTCCGGGTCGTCGGTGCGCGCGCCGAGGAACGCCT
>DATBCR010000180.1:0-1712 GCA_036270375.1 Pseudonocardiaceae bacterium
GTGTTCGCGCAAGGCTTCCACGTGATCGCGCCGGACCCGACCGAAGGCGTGACGAAACTGGCCCGATTCGGTCGGGCGCCGAGCCGTGAGCAATTGGCGTCGTTCCTGCGCACACTCGTCTACGACCGGTCCCTGATCACAGAAGAACTGATCGAGGAACGATACGAGGCGGCGAGCAGCCCGGAATCCCTACGCGCGATGGCCGCGATGGGCGCGTCATTCAGCCGCGCGGACGACTACGAGGACGGCATGCTCTGGCGCGAGGCACACCGCCTACGCCAGCGGGTACTGCTGATCTGGGGCCGCGAGGACAGGGTGAACCCGTTGGACGGCGCACTCGTGGCGCTGAAAGTGATTCCCAGGGCACAGTTGCACGTGTTCGGCCGATGTGGACATTGGGCCCAGTGGGAGCGGTTCGCCGAGTTCAACCAACTGGCCATGACATTCCTGGCCGACGTGAGGGGCGACTGATGGGCATCCGGTCGTTGGGCTACCTGCGGGTCGAGGCCACCGATCTGCCGAAGTGGCGCGAATTCGGCCTCAAGGTGTTGGGCATGGTCGAGGGCAAGGGCGCCGATCCGGCCGCGCTCTACCTGCGCATGGACGAGTTCCCGGCACGCCTGGTGATCACGCCCGGCGAGCACGACCGCCTCGCGGGTGTCGGCTGGGAAGTGGCCAACGCCGCTGAGCTGGACGGGATTCGGGCCATGCTGGACGCGGCCGGCGTGCCGTACAAGGAAGGCACCGCCGAGCAGCGCGCGGACCGCAGGGTGGACGGGCTGATCGTGTTCGCCGATCCGTCCGGCAACATACTTGAGGTGTTCCACGGTGCGGCGCTGGAGCACCGGCGGGTGGTCAGCCCGTACGGTCACCGGTTCGTGACCGGCGAGCAGGGCCTCGGGCACGTCGTACTGTCCACACGGGATGATGACGCCGCGCTGCACTTCTACCGCGACGTCCTCGGCTTCCGGTTGCGCGACTCGATGCGGCTGCCGCCGCAACTGGTCGGGCGGCCGGCTGACGGCCCGCCTGCGTGGCTGCGGTTCTTCGGGTGCAACCCGCGCCACCACAGCCTGGCGTTCCTGCCGATGCCGACGCCGAGCGGGATCGTGCACCTCATGATCGAGGTCGGCGAAACCGACGACGTCGGCCTGTGCCTCGACCGGGCGCTACGACGCAAAGTGCCGATGTCGGCCACCCTCGGGCGGCACGTGAACGACCTCATGCTGTCGTTCTACATGAAGACACCCGGCGGTTTCGACGTCGAATTCGGCACCGAGGGCCGCCAGGTGGACGACGAGAACTGGATCGCCCGGGAAAGCACCGCCGTCAGCCTGTGGGGCCACGACTTCTCGATCGGGCAACGCTGACGTGCCGGGCGTGCAAATGGTGGATTCGCGCACGTTTCGGCATGTGCTCGGGCATTTCTGTACCGGCATCACGGTGATCACCGCTTTGGACGGGGATCGGCCGGCGGGATTCGCCTGTCAGTCCTTCGCCGCGTTGTCGCTCGCCCCGCCGCTGGTGTTGTTCTGCCCGGCCAGGACGTCCTGGACCTGGCCGGTTGTCCGGCGGGCCGGGCGGTTCTGCGTGAATGTGCTGGCACACGGGCAACAGGAACTCAGCACCGTGTTCGGTCGCGGCGGTGCCGACAAGTTCCGCGACACGCGGTGGCGCACGTCGCCGGGTGGCGCGCCGGTGCTGGCCGGCGT
>DATBCR010000181.1:0-5669 GCA_036270375.1 Pseudonocardiaceae bacterium
AACTGGCCGGACAGCGTCGTCGGCGGCACCGACAGCGGTGACTGGAACAAGATGGTGCTGTCGATCGCCGGCCCGGCCATCGACTTCGCCATCGTGCACTGGTATCCGAACGGCGTCGGCGCGGCGACCGCGCTCAGCGAACCGGCACAGGTGGCCGGCGAACTGGCCCAGCTGCACCAGGAGATCGGCCAGTACGCGGGCGCCAACGCGGCGAACATCGGCGTCGCGATGACCGAGGTGAACTCCAACCAGTTCGAGGACACCCAGCCGGACGCGCTGTTCGCGGCGGACACGTACTTCACCGCGCTGGAGAACGGCGTGTTCACGGTTGACTGGTGGGACACGCACAACGGGGCGACCGCGCTGTCCACCGCACCGGACGGTGCCGTGGACTTCAAGGACTACGGCATCCTGTCCAGCGGCCAGACCATCAACGGTGTCGCCGAACCCGCTGTCAACACGCCGTTCCCGATCTACTACGCGCTTTCCATGCTGAGCAAGGTCGGCCTGCCCGGCGACACGATCGTCAAGGCCGGCACCGACCAGTCGCTGGTGGCCGCGCACGCGGTCCGCAACGCCAACGGTGACCTGAGTGTCGTGCTCGTCAACAAGGATCCGGTGAACTCGTACCCGATCTCGTTGCACTACGCGGGTTTCACGCCGAGCGCGGCCACACCGACGGTGTTCACCTACGGCGACGAGGCGAACGCGATCACCTCGGCGGCGCAGGGCACCAACGCCAGCCAGACCCTGCCGCCCTACTCGATCGAGACCGTCGTGCTGACGCCGACCGGTAGCAGCAGCGCATTGTCCGCGCCGGGCGCGCCGACGGCGAGCGCGGTGAACGGCGGGCAGGCAACGGTGAACTGGGCGCCGTCGACAGGTGGCCAGGTCGACAAGTACGAGGTGTACCGGCAGTTCGGCACGAACATCGAACTGCTCGGCACGTCGACGTCGACATCGTTCACCGTCAACAACCTGGTACCCGGCACGGCATACACGCTCAACGTGCTGGCACGCGACGCCAACGGCAACCTGTCGCTGCCGTCCGCGCCGGTCACGTTCACCAGTGGCACACCGCAGAACTCGACGTGCGCGGTGACGTACCGGCTCACGCAGGGTTGGGGCGCCGGTTACGTGGCCAATATCAGCGTCACGAACACGGGGCCGAGCGCGATCAACGGCTGGACGATGGCGTTCGCGTTCCCGAGCAACAGCGAATCGTTCAACAGCGGGTGGAACGGCAACTGGACGGCGAACGGCACCAACGTGCTGGTCACCAACCTGAGCTGGGACGGCCAGTTGGCGGCCAACGGCGGCAACTCCGTCGACATCGGGTTCGTCGGCAACAACAACGGCGCCTACCCGTCGCCGGCCTCGTTCACCCTCAACGGAACCGTGTGCGCTACGACCTACTCGTCCTGACCACCGTTCGCCGGCCCGGCCGCTACGCCGGGCCGGCGACGCCGACCAGATTGCCTTCCGGATCGGTGAAGTGACCGACCACGAGCTCGCGCCCCGGCGCGCGCTCCGGCCCCATCACCCGCCGGCCGCCGAGGCTCTCCGCCTTCTGTAGCGCGGCTTCGACGTCGGGGACACCGACGTAGAAGACGACGTGCGGGGCATGGCCCGCACCACCGCAGACGCCACCGGGGATCCCTGGGCCTTCCCCGGTGGCGTCGGTGAATCCGTACTCGCCCGGCCGGGAGACCGACTCGGCGACCGGGCCGCTCGTGTCGAACCGCCACCCGAACAGGTCGCCGTAGTAGCCGCGCAGTGTCGCCGGGTCGGCCCCGATGATCTCGAAGTGCACCACTGGTTGTGCCATGATCGGACAGTACCAGCGGTCACCGACACCGACCCGACCGTCCACAGTGGTCCGAGCGCGCTCCGCCGCCGTTCGAGGGAATGCGAGCGCCGTTCGCGTCGGTATGTGCATAATGTATACCGTTGAATGATCCGTGCGGACATTGGAGTAACAAGCTGTCCGCCATTCAGACGTATTCGGACGTCAGGAGAAACGCGGATGATCTCACGGAAGGGATGGGCCTGCGCACTGTCGGCCCTCGCGGTCTTCGTTTTCACGGTCGCCATCGGGACACCGGCCGGGGCGGCACAACGGCACGTGGTCCGGATCAGCGACGACCCCTTCACGGCGGCCATCGCGCCGACCGGCCAGCACCGGACCGAGGTCGAGCCGGACACGTACGCGTTCGGCGACACCGTGGTGTCGGCGTTTCAGGTCGGCCGGATCGCGAACGGCGGTGCCAGCGACATCGGCTGGGCGGTGACCAGGGATGGCGGCCATTCCTGGCACCACGGTTTCCTGCCCGCGGCGACCGTCGCATCGACGCCACCCGGCCCGTTCTTCGGCGGCAGTGACGCGTCGGTCGCGTTCGACTTCCGGCACCACACCTGGCTCATCTCGTGGCTCGGCCTGCACGCGTCCGGCGGCGGCGCGGTCGATGTCGTGGTGAGTCGCTCCACCGACGACGGCCGCACCTGGAGTGCCCCGGTGGTCGTGGACGCGGCCGGCACGTTCTTCGACAAGAACTGGACCGCCTGCGACAACACGCCGAGCAGCCGGTTCTTCGGCCACTGCTACACCGAGTTCGACAACGCCTCCGCACGCGACCTCGAGCAGATGTCCACGTCGACCGACGGCGGACGGACGTGGGGGCCGGCACTGGCCACGGCGGACAGCGTGCACGGTCTCGGCGGGCAGCCCGTCGTCGAGCCCAACGGCCGGGTCGTCGTGCCGTTCGAGGGAACCACACGCCCCTCCGGTATCCGGGCCTTCACCTCCGACGACGGCGGAAAGTCCTGGAACGCCTCGGTTCTCGTGTCGGCGATCAGCGAACACCGGGTGGCCGGTGGCATCCGCACGTCCCCGCTGCCGTCGGCCGAGGTCGGCCGGGACGGCACGGTCTACGTTGTGTGGCAGGACAACCGGTTCGAGGTCGGCGGCCTCGCGAACGACATCGTGCTGAGCACGTCACGTGACGGCACCACGTGGTCGGACGTCCGGCGCATCCCGCTGGACGCGGTCGGCAGCAACGTCGACCACTTCATCACCGGCCTTGCCGTCGATCGTGAGTCGGCCGGCGATCGGACGCGGCTGGCGCTGACCTACTACTTCTATCCCACCGCCGACTGCACGGCGGCGACCTGCCAGCTCGAGGTCGGCTTCACGTCCTCACGGGACGGCGGTCAGCACTGGGCGCAGTCGCGCACGCTGGCCGGGCCGATGGCGTTGAGCACCCTCGCCAACACCACGCAGGGTGTCATGGTCGGCGACTACATCTCCACGTCCATCCTGCCGGGCGAGGAGCAGGCAGTGCCGGCGTTCGCGGCGGGCCTCGCGCCGTCCGGTGGCGCGGCGTTCGACGAGCCGATGCTCAGCGCGAACGAAACCGTGCACGGCGGCGGCATCCCGCTCGGTGACGATCCCGTCGTGTTCACCGGTGGCGGACCGGTCGGCGGCGACGACAGCGGAACGGTACCGCCGACCGCCTTCTGAGCACGGCACGCCACGGCGGCGTGCGCTGCGAACGGTGCACGCCGTCAGTGGCCGCCCGGTGTGACCAGGCCGGTTTCGTATGCCGCCACAACGAGTTGGGCCCGGTCGCGGGCGTCGAGTTTCGTCATGATCCGGCTGACGTGGGTCTTCGCGGTGAGTGGGCTGAGGTACAGCTTCGCGGCGATCTCGTCGTTGGACAGGCCGCCGCCGACCAGCGTGAGCACCTCGCGTTCCCGGTCGGTGAGCCGGTCGACGCGGAACGAACTGGTCAGCGCGGTCGGGGTGGGGCGTGCGGCGATGTCGGCGATCAGCCTGCGGGTGATGCTCGGGGACAGCAGGGCGTCGCCACGGGCCACGATCCGGACGGCCTCCAGCAGGTCGGCTGGTTCGGTGTCCTTGACGACGAACCCGGACGCGCCCGCGCGAAGTGCTTGGTACACATAGTCATCCGCGTCGAACGTGGTCAGGATCAGCACCCGGACCCCGGCCAGGTCGTGGTTCGCGGCGATGTGCCGGGTCGCGGCGAGGCCGTCCATGCCGGGCATCCTGATGTCCATCAGCACCACGTCAGCCAGCGTTGTCGCGGCCAGCGCCACGGCCTCGTTGCCGTCGCGGGCCTCGCCGACGACCTCGATGTCGGCCACCGAGTCCAGCAGCATCCGGAAGCCGGCCCTGATCAGGGCCTGGTCGTCGGCGAGCAGTACCCGGATCATGGGGTTCCCGTCGGTAGGCAGGCCAGCACTTGAAAGCCGCCCTGCGCTCGTGGCTCGGCCCGCATGGTGCCGCCGAGGGTGGCGGCGCGTTCCCGCATGCCGATCAGGCCGTGCCCGCCGCCGTCGCCGGAACCGGCGGTGCCCTGGCCGGTGTCGGTCACCTCGATGTCCAGGTGATCGGGCGCGAAGTCGAGCCGGATGGTGGCCGTTGCCGGTGCGGCGTAACGGATCGCGTTGGTCAGCGACTCCTGGATGATCCGGTAGGCGGCCAGGTCGACGGCGGCCGGCAGCGGGCGTTCGACCCCGCTGACGCACACCTGCGTCGGCAGTCCGGCCGCGGTCGCCGTGGACACCAGGACGTCCAAGGCGGCCAGCCCCGCGGCGGGTTCGATCGGCTCGGCCTCGTCGACCTGGCGCAGTACGGCCAGAATCGCCCGCAGCTCGCGCAGGCCGCGTTTGCTGGCGTCCTTGATCGCGCGCAACGCCTCGTCGGCCGGTGCAGGCAACCCTGGGATCACATGCGCGGCGACACCGGCCTGCACGTTGATGGTGGCCATTGTGTGCGCGACCACGTCGTGCAGTTCGCGGGCGATCCGGAGCCGTTCCGCGTCGACCCGGCGGCGGGCCTCCTCCTCGCGGGTGCGTTCGGCCTCTTCGGCCCGTGCGGCGAGGGCGGCGACATACGCGCGGCGGTTGCTGACCGCGAACCCGGCCAGCAGCGCGATCGCGACCAGGGCCGGCAACAGGACGATCGAACCGCCGAACGTGCCGAGCGGATTGTCCACGACGGTGGTCGCGGCCAACACGACGAAGGTGGCGGCGGCGGCCTGCCACGCCCGACGGGCCGGCAGTGCGACGGAGACGGCGTACAGCGCGAGCAGCGGGGCCAGCAGGGCGGCGCCGTTCACGTAGCCGAGCAGGCTGTACACCCCGACGCCGGCCACCGATGCCGCCAGTACCCGCAGCGGATAACGCCGACGCCACAACAACACCACGGACGCGGCCGCGACGAGCAGGAAGGCCGGCCACGGCGCGACGTGCCCGTTGGGCACCCGGTCGGCCGGGTTGAACGGGTAGGACTCGCCGATCGAGCCGTACACCGTCGTCGCCGTCGTGAGCATGGCCGCCAGCACGTCACCGACCGGCGGCGGCAGTCGCCACCGCCGACGCGGGCCGGTGTGCGCGGAATCGGTCACGACAGCAGCGTAGGCGCGGCGCACCGGAACCGCGTCCCCTCGGCCGCGTACACCACCGGGAGTACGCCGGACGCCCGCGCTACTCCCCCGAACCGGGCTCGGTACGGCTGGCGTGGCAGGTCAGGTGCTATCGCCTGCCAACATATCCAGACCAGGCTGAATAGCGCCGGCTCATTGGAGAGGATTGACCCACTTCAGGTTGGGGAATCGGGCGAAGTCGCTGTCATTGGAGTGCATCTC
>DATBCR010000182.1:0-2056 GCA_036270375.1 Pseudonocardiaceae bacterium
TTCGTATGACGACGTTCTCGGCGGTGGTGACGACCGGCATCTACTGCCGGCCGGGCTGCGGCGCGAAGCCGCTCGCCGAGAACGTCCGCACGTTCGAGTTGGCCGCCGCCGCCGAGGCAGCCGGTTTCCGTGCCTGCCTGCGCTGCCGGCCGTACCGGGTCGCGGGGCCGGTCAGCCCGCAGTCGCCCGAGTTGGTGTGCCGGGCGGTGCGGTTGATCATCGAAGGCGTGCTCGATGACGGCACCGAGGCTGGTCTCGGCGCGCGTCTCGCGGTGTCGCCACGGCACCTGCGACGGCTGTTCTCCGACCATCTGGGCGTCACGCCGGACCAGTTGGCCCGGTCGCGTCGCGCGCACTTCGCCCGCAGACTGCTCGACGAGTCCGACCTGACGCTCGCGGATGTGGCGTTCGCGTCCGGATTCGGCAGCCTGCGGCAGTTCAACCGCGAGATGCGCGCGGTGTTCCTGGCGTCACCCCGCGAACTGCGCGCCCGGCGCCGACGGGCCGACCGACTGGCCGCCGACGGCGGCCTCGCCATGCGGCTCCCGTGCCAGCCGCCGTACGACTGGGACGCCGTGGTGGCGTTCCTGGCCGAGCGGGCGGTGCCGGGCGTGGAGTCGGTGGCCGACCGGGTGTACCGGCGCACGATCAGCCTTGACGGTTCGGCCGGCGTGCTCGAGGTGCATCCTGGCTGCCCGGACCGTCTGGTGCTGCGCGCACACCTGCCGTACTGGGAGGGCCTGATCCACGTCGTGGCGCGCGCGGGCCGGATGGTGGGCGTCGACGCCGATGTGCCAGGCGCTTGGGGACCGCTGGAGGTTGCCGTGCACGCGGTCGTCGCTCAGGACCGCGACCCGGCCGATGCCAGGGCGCACATGGGAAAGCTGGTCCGACAGTGCGGGCAACCCGTGCCCGGCCTCACCAACGGCCTCACCCACCTGTTCCCGTCCGCCGATGTACTGGCCACGGCCGATACCGACGCACCTGTCCGGGCACTGGCGGCGGCGGTGGCCGCCGGCGATGTCGTGCTCGACGCCGGAGTCGGCCGAACCGACCTGGTGACGTCACTGACCGCGATCCCCGGCATCAGCCCGAGGGCCGCCCACCAGGTAGCGGCGCGGCTGGGTCACCGCCCCTCGGCGAGTTGACATGTGACCATTTGGTCACCTATTCTCGTCCGCGTGACGGACGACGACCTGGTGTTCAAGGCGCTCGCCGATCCGACCCGCCGGTTCCTGCTCGACCTGCTGTTCGCCCGCGATGGGCGCACACTCACCGATCTGGAGACCGGACTGTTGATGACCCGTTTCGGCGTGATGAAGCACCTGAAGGTGCTCGAGGACGCCGGGCTCGTCGTCACCCGCAGGTCGGGCCGGGAGAAGCTGCACTTCCTGAACCCGGTCCCGATCCGGCTGATCCACGACCGGTGGATCGACAAGTACACCGAGCGCCACGTCACGGCACTCACCGAACTCAAAGCCACACTTGAGGAGCCATCATGACTTCGCCGTCGACCACCACGACCGATGCCACCGAGACCGCCGCCATCACCCAGGTCTACCGCGTCTACATCAAGGCCACCCCGCAGGCGATCTGGGACGCCATCACCAAGCCGGAGTGGGCGTCCCGCTACGGCTACGGCGGCACCGTCCAGTACGACCTGCGCCCTGGCGGCAAGTACCGGGGGCTCACCAGCGAGGAGATGAAGGCCGACGCCCGAGCGCACGGCGGCACGCTGCCGGACGTGGCCGTCGACGGCGAGGTCATCGAGGCCGACCCGCCGCGCCGGCTGGTCCAGACGTGGCGCATGCTGCTCGATCCCGACATCGCCGCCGAGGGCTTCACCCGGCTGACCTACGAGATCGACGAGGTCCCCGGCTCCGGGATCAAGCTGACCGTGACCCACGAGGTCACCGACGCGCCCAAGGTGGCCGCGATGCTGCTGGGCGGCGAGGACAGCGAGGGCGGTGGCGGTGGCGGCGGCTGGAGCTGGATCCTCAGCGATCTCAAGTCGTTGCTGGAGACCGGCGCCGGCCTGCGCGGCTAGGGGGCGAGC
>DATBCR010000183.1:0-5789 GCA_036270375.1 Pseudonocardiaceae bacterium
AACGGGGGTGCGCATCGCGGAGGTGTCCTTTGTGGGCAGTGGTGGTGTCGTGCTGCGGGGCAGTGTGGTCGGCCCGGCAGCGGCGGCCGGACGCAGGCCCGCCGTGGTCATGTTGTCCGGTGCGGGTAACACCGGCCGGGCGGAACTGCTGCCCGAAGCAGAGGCGTTCGCGCGGCACGGCATCGTCACGCTCGTCTACGACAAGCGGACGGTGGGTTATTCGCTGTTCCAGCGGGACTATTCGGTGCTGGCCGACGACGCCCTCGCCGGCCTGCGGCTGCTGCGCACCCGCGCCGACGTCGATCCGGCGCGGGTGGGGCTGTGGGCGCTGTCCGAGGGCGCCTTCGTCGCGCCGCTGGTCGCCGACCGGTCGACCGACGTGGAGTTCCTGATCACGGTCGGCGCCGTGGGTGTCACACCGGCCGAGCAGACCGCGTGGGCGTACGGCGAATTCCTGCGGCACGACGGCGTGTCCGGATCACTGCCACACATGATGCAGGTCACCGCCACGCGGGTCGTGGCCGGCGCAAAACTGTTCCCGGAGGCCGATTTCGACCCGGTACCGGCCTGGGAACACGTGCGCCAGCCGGTACTCGCGCAGTGGGGCGAACTCGACCGCCAGGCCGTGCCCGTGCAGAGCAGCCAGATCATCGAACGGGCACTCCGCAAGGGCGGCAACACGAACTACACGATCCGGTTCGTCCCCGGCACGCGCCACGACCTCAACCTCACCGCTGACGGCGGTTTCGACCGCACGAGTGACCTGTCACCCGACTACGGCGACGTCGAGGCCGTGTGGATCACCGCGCTGCCCAACGGTCCCACCGCCGTTTCCACGGCCGCGCCGACTCAGGACCAGCCGAGCCGGCCAGTGACACCGCTGGCCTGGTGGGAATCGCCCGGTGTGCAACTCGCCGCGATCCTGCTGTTCCTGGTGGCCTTCGCCGGTTATCCGGTGACCGCCGTAGTGCGCCGGCTGCTCGGTCGTCGCGGCGGACCACCGGTGGTGCGGCCGGCGCGCTGGCTCGCCGCCACTGGACTGGCCAGCACGGTGGGCTTTCTCGGCTACCTGTTCTTCCTCTTGGCGACGGCCGCCAACATCCTCGGCGTCGTTGTGCTCGGCAGGCCCATACCGTGGCTCGTCCTGCAGATCCTGGCGGTCGCGATCGTCGTGTCCACTGTGGTCACCGCCGTGCAATGGCGACGGCACAACCGCGATCTCAGCCGGGTTGATCGCATGCGGCTCGGCCTGCTGGTGACCGCCGGCTTCGTGTTCCTGCCGTGGGCGGTCTACTGGGGCCTGCTCGTTCCATAAACGTGCTACCGAGGCCCCTGGATCGGAGTCAGGCTCTCGATCAGCGGGATCGTCCGGGTCACATCCGGCTGAGCATTGATTTCGTCACGAATGCGTTCAGCGGCATGCCGATAGGTGACGGTGTCGAGGATTCCGCGCGCCGTATCGCGTACCTGCTCGGGGGTTGCGGCAACGGCGTCGAGAACCTGCCCGACACCAAGTTCGACGCAGCGTTGCGCGTTGTAGGGCTGATCGGCGCCCATGGGCAGCAGGATCGACGGCAGGCCATGAGCGAGCGCCCCCAGCACACTGCCGGACCCGCCGTGCGAGATGACCAGGTCGCTGTGCGGGAGGACCTCATCCTGGGGAATGAATCGTTCGATGCGGACGTTGGCCGGCTGCGGTCCGAAGCCTGCCGGGTCGTTGCGCGCACCGATCGTCATCACGATGTCCGCCTGAAGCTCACGCAGCCCGCCCAGGACCCGCGACTGCAGATCAAAGTACGTATCCAACGTGCCGAGCGTGAAATACACGGTCGGCGTGGGCGAGGCGGCACGCACAGCCGGCACGGCCGCCGAACGGAACGAGAAAGCCGTGGCCGGCAACGGGGAATCGGGGCTGCGGAAACTCGGCGGGAACGGGCAGAGCACCAGGTCGCGCTCAAGCATCGCCAGCGTCGGATCCGGCGCCAGCCCGAGTTCGGATCGCACATCGTTCAGCGAATCGGCGATGACTTCCTTGCGGGGGAACGATCCCGCCGCGAGGACGAGTACCGTCGCGCAGGGGATGCCGAGGAGTTCCGCAGCGATCGCGGTGCCGAAGTCGACCTCGTCGCGGACGAGGACGTGCGGCTTCCATTCGCGGATGATGTCGGGAATCACTCCGGCGTGCCGCCGCGCTCCGGTCCCGGCGAAGCCCACGCGCATCGCCGTGTCTTCCCGTTCGAGATCGATGGGCTCGACCCTGGCCGAGGGCGCGATCGCGGGTCGTGGGCGTGGCTTGCTCGTGGCGAACGCGGTGAACCCGGCGGCTTCGATCGTCGAGACCATACCGCCGCCTCCGGCCACGGCGACGTCGTGACCGGCTGCCGTTGCCGCTCGGGCGATCGGGACGAGCGGATGGAAGTGCCCGCTGCCACCGATGAAGGTGAACAAGATCCGCATCGGTGCAGGGTATCGCGGACACCTGCGCTGAACGGCGCCTACTGGAGAGGCCCGCGGCGGAACGGGAAATCATGCGGATACCGGCGCCGCAGCCGCGCCACCTCCAGCGCGGAAACGGCGGTCACCGAGATCGGGCCGCCCAGCAGCAACACCGCCGCGAGGTTCGACGGCACATCGCTCCTGCCGCCCGCCAGCACAGTGTTCACGACGACTCCCCAGGCGATGAAGCTCGCGGTCAGCGGCGCGAGCAACGGGTGGCCGTCCGCCAGGCGGAACATGCCCACGACAAGCAGGTACAGGCCCCGGAGCAGGATTACCGCCAGCCAGATTATGGCGGCCAGCGCCAGCAGTGACAGCAGGAACGCGTTAGGGCCGGTCCGGGTCCTGAGGAGGAACGGGAGGCCGCGCGACACGGCCAGATACAACGCCAGGTAGCCGCCGACCGCGACGGCCGGGAATCGCAATTGCCGCAGCGCCACCATGCGATACCCCCGCTTGGTGAGTAACACGACTCCGATCGGGATGAGCGCGCCGCCGATCAACACGAGCCGCACGAGCATGTCCACCGAGTCGTTGACGGACATATACGCGTGCGAAACGCCGGTCCGCAGCGAGTGGTAGTAAGCCTCGACGCACACGATGATCGCGAACCCGAGGATGCTGCGCCAGCGGTACAGCCGTTCGATCTCCTCGTCCGGCTCACCGAGGTAGCAGTTCTGGACCTTGAACGCGCGGTTCGCCAGCCCCCAGGCGCTGCCGAAAGGCCCGCTCATACAACCGAAGCATCCGATACGCGCCACGAACCACACCCGCCGTCAGTGGAGTCACGTCTGCTCACCCAACGTAACGCCTCGGGCGGTTGCCGAAAAGGCCCGTCACCGCTTGCTGTCCCGACAGCGGATTTTGTTGTCACCCATTTGCCGATGCGGTCACCTGTATGCGGAATTATCGGACCGACGTTTCCTGTGGTGTGGTTTGCCGGTGGGACACCCATCGCAGGCCAAGTGGCGTCACCGATACGCTGCCGTGCTCGCCGCCGCCACGCTGTCCCTGACGGTTATGGCGGTTCTGGCCGGACCCGCACAAGCCGACGGCTCGCCCGCACCGGTGGTAACCGCCGTCAGCCCGTCCAACGGACCCACCGCGGGCGGCACAGCCGTGACCATCACCGGCACCGGCCTGACCGGTGCCACCGCCATCATCTTCGGCGGCAACGACGCCACCGGCTTGTCGTGCGGCAGCGACACCTCCTGCACCGCCACGTCACCGGCCGGCACGGCGGGCACGGTCGACGTGCAGGTGATCACCCCGGGTGGCACGAGCGCGACCAGCAGCGCCGACCTTTACACCTACCTGCCCAACGCGACGGCGACCATCACCGGCCCCACCACCGCCCTCCCGGTCGGCACTCCCTTCGACTACACCATCACGTTCACGAACAACTTCGACAGTCCGGGCTCGTTCGCCCTTGGCTTCGCCGCACTGCTCGGTGCGCCGGCCACCATCACCGCCGTCGCCGACTCCGCGGGCGATGCCTGCACCATCAGCCAGGAGACCGCCACCTGCGCGATCAACAGCGGCATTGCCGAGGGGAGCACCCTCACCATGACCATCGCCGTCACTCCGGCCGCGGCCGGCACGATCACCGCCAAGGCCAGCGCCGGGGTCTTCTTCCCCATCGTCAACGCGAGCACCACCACGACCATCACCGGTCCGAGCCTGGCCGCGAGCATCACCGGCCCAACCACCCCGGTCCTGGCCGGCACCCCGTACACCTACACCGAGACCGTCACCAACCAGGCCGACGCCACCGGCGACGCCACCAACCTCACCACCGGCCCGACCCTGAACCCGGGGGCCACCGACACGGGCACGGCCACGATCACCACCGCCACCGCATCGCAGGGTTCGTGCAGCCTGACCAACACCACCAGCGCGGCCTGCGCCCTCGGCACCCTGGCGCCGGGCGCGTCCGCCACCGTCACGATCACGGTCCTGCCCGCCACCCCGGGCACCGTGAGCATCGCCGACACCCCGTCCGCCGATGGCGTCGGCGTGTTCGCCACCCCGAGCGACACCACCACCGTCCAGGTCGAGGCCCCGACGGTGACCTCCCTCCACCCGGCATCCGGCCCGCTGGCCGCCGGCACGGTGGTCACGATCACCGGCACGAACCTGTTCGCGGCCACGTCCGTCACCTTCGGTGCCGGGCATCCGGCCACCGCGGTGTCGTGCACCGCGACCTCATGCACCGTTACCGCTCCGGCCGGAACCGTTGGGACCGTGGACGTCCGGGTCACCACCGCGGGCGGAACCAGCGCGACCAACACGGGCGACAGGTTCACCTATGTGGCCGCGCCGGTCGTCACGAAGGTCAGCCCGACCGCCGGCCCGCTCACGGCGGGCACGCGTGTCAAGATCACCGGAACCGGCCTGTCCGGGGCCACGTCCGTCACCTTCGGGCCCGGGCACCCGGCCACCGCGGTGTCCTGCACCGCGACCGCCTGCACGGTCAGGGCCCCGGCCGGCATCCCGGGCACCGTTGACGTGCAGGTCACGACGATCGGCGGCACCAGCGCCACCACCAGCGGCGACAGGTACACCTACACCGCCAGTGCCGATCTGGCCAGTACCTCAACCCGGCCGGCTGACCCGACCAGGCCGATCACGTTTCCAGTGCCAAGTGGCTACGCCGAGGCTCAATCCCGTGTAGCACCACGGTGATCACGTCCTCGGTGGCGGGGGGTTCGGCCGGTGTTCCCGGTGGTGTGAACAACGCCGCGAGAACCACCTCGTGGCATACCCCGACGAGCATGGCCGCCGCGGCCCCCACCCGCGCCTCCGCCGCGATCCGGCTTAGTTCCTGTTCACCACGCAGGTAACCGGTCAGCCGGTCGCGCCAGTTCTCGCCGTGCTCGTCGAGTTCACCGAACCTGGCGAGCACGTCCGGCTGCCCGATCAGCCCGACGAACGCGGGCAGGACCGCCCGGTGCAGGGCAAGGCCGTGGGCGAGGTACGCACGGAGATTGGCCTCGACCGTCTCCACTCCCGGATCCGGCAGTGCACCCAAATCCTGTTCCACCGTAACGACATGCGCCCGCAGGGCCGTGGCGAGTAGTTCCTCCTTGTCCGCGAAATGGTTGTACAGCACGCCGTCGGCGCTCCGGCCGCCCTCGCGATCGCCGCACGGTCAGTCCGGCGGTGCCGCGCTCGGCCATCAGTCGTGCCGCAGTTGTGATCAGTTGCTCGCGCAGGCCGGATTTCGTGGTGGCATCAGTGTTTCGCCGTCACCAGAAAGCGGACCGCAAGCATCCTGGTCAAACGGCGCCGTT
>DATBCR010000184.1:0-2530 GCA_036270375.1 Pseudonocardiaceae bacterium
TACGCAACGGCCCTTACACAACACTCGATTCCGCCAACTAGATGGTCCGCTCACCGGACCGCTGACCGTCCAGATACGTGCTCGACGACACGTCGCTGAACGTGGCCTGATCCACTTCGGGGAGCCCGCGGACGGCGCGCGTCGCCGATCCCACCGACACCGTCCGCGCGCTCTCTTGATCGAGAATTGCGTCAGACTCCTGGTTTGCCGAGCCATTGCCACCGGTGAGCATCTACACACTTGTCGTGGCGGTCAGGCGTTGCCAGACTGCGCAATCAGCGCCCCTTCCGTACGCAACTGCCGCGTCAGCAGGCGGCGCCGCACCCGCACGACCCCGCGGACCACCACGAGCACGGACCGCGGGCCCCTACTCATCGGGCAACAGCTCGGCCACACGAAGGAATACCCACCTTGATACGCATACCCACGTCCAAAACGCCCCGCGCGGTGCGCAGGCTGGCCGTCATCGCGGCCCTGGCACTGGCGCCGCTGACCGCCGCCACGCTGCCGGCCGCCGCCGCGACCACCATCACCAACGGCGGCTTCGAGACCGGCAGCCTGTCCGGTTGGACCGCCACCGGCCCCGCCACCGGCGTGACCACCTCGGGCCCGCATTCGGGCACCTACGCCGCGATGCTCGGCTCCACCTCGCCGACCAACGGCTCCTCCTCGATCGCGCAGTCCTTCACCGCTCCGTCCGGCGGCGGCACGCTCTCGTTCTGGTACGACGTGATCTGCCCCGACACCGTCCAATACGACTGGGCCACCGCCACCCTGCGGGACACCACCGCAGGCACCACGAGCACGCCGCTGGCCAAGACCTGCGTGGCGAACTCCGGGTGGAAGCAGATCTCCGCGACGCTGACCTCAGGGCACAACTACACCCTCACGCTGACCAGCAAGGACGACAACTACCCCGGGGACCCGACCTACACCAGGTACGACGACGTCGTACTGACCCCCGCCTCCACCACCAACGACTTCTCAATCTCGGCCAGCCCGTCCGCGGCCACGGTCACCCCGGGCAACTCGGCCACCTCGACGATCTCCACCACGGTCACCTCGGGCAGCGCGCAGAGCGTGGCACTGACCGCCTCCGGCCTGCCCGCCGGCGCCTCAGCGTCCTTCAACCCCGCCAGCATCACCGCGGGCTCGTCCTCGACGCTGACCCTCGCCACATCCACCAGCACCCCGGCCGGCAGCTCGTCCATCACGATCACCGGCACCGGGACCTCGGCCACGCACACCACCGCGTTCACCCTGACCGTCAGCTCCTCCGGCGGGATAACCCTGACCGAGGTGAGTACGGACCCGTACACCGACACCGACGCGCAGCACGCCACCGAGGTGGAGCCGGACACCTTCGCTTTCGGCAGCACGATCGTCTCCGCGTTCCAGGTCGGCCGGGTCTTCGGCGGCGGGTCCTCCGACATCGGCTGGGCCACCTCCACCGACAGCGGCTCCACCTGGAGCCACGGCTACCTGCCCGGCATCACGGTGAACCAGGGCGGCAGCTACGCGCAGGTCTCCGACGCGGCGGTCGCCTACGACGCCAAGCACGCCACCTGGATGGTCGTCGGCCTGCCGATCGACTCGGGCGGCAACGCGGCCGGCGTCACCGTCAACCGCTCCGCCGACGGCGTCACCTGGCAGAACGCGACCAACGGACCCGGCTTCGACGGACGCGGCTACGACAAGCAGTGGGTCGTGTGCGACGACACCTCCACCAGCGCGTTCTACGGCAACTGCTACATCGAAGTCGACATCACCTCCTCCGGCAACGCCGAGTCCATGTCGGTCTCCAGCGACGGCGGCGTCACCTGGTCCGCGCTACGCTCCCCCAGCGGCAGCCCCTCGGGCCTCGGAGGTCAGCCGCTGGTGCAGCCCAACGGCACCGTCGTGGTGCCGTATTCGGCCAACGGCAGCGCGATCCGCTCGTTCACCTCAACCAACGGCGGCGCCTCCTGGAACGCCAGCGTCCAGGTCGCCACGGTCAACACGCACACCGTCAACGGCGGGCTGCGCGACGGCGCGGGACTGCCCACCGCCGAGATCGACTCGACCGGCACGGTGTACGTGGCCTGGCAGGACTGCCGCTTCCGCTCCGGCTGCCCGGCCAACGACATCGTGTATTCGACCTCGACCAACGGCACCACCTGGAGCGCGGTCACCCGCGTGCCGATCGACGCGACCACCAGCGGCGTCGACCACTTCATCCCCGGCCTTGGCGTCGACAAGGCAACCTCGGGCAGCACCGCCAAGCTGGGCCTCTACTACTACTTCTACCCCAACGCCAACTGCTCGACGTCCACCTGCCAAATGGAAGTCGGCTACATCTCCTCCGCCAACGGCGGCTCCACCTGGAGCGCCCCGACCACCGTCGCGGGACCCTTCAGCCTTTCCCGGATCGCCAGCACCAGCCAGGGCACCATGGTCGGCGACTACATCTCCGCCAGCGTCCTGAACGGCAACGCCTACGCGCTGTTCGCGATCGGCAAGAACCCCACCAACGGCCAGGCCTTTGACGAGG
>DATBCR010000185.1:0-7614 GCA_036270375.1 Pseudonocardiaceae bacterium
CGTCGGGACGACATCCTCCGAGATGGCGAGCCTCCGGCTGAAACCTCCGAGGACGCCGTCTCATTTCAGTCCTCGCAGGACGAGCCAGCGAAGCGTTCCTCGGAGGTCCCGGCCATGAACGAAGGTAGCCCTATCAGCCGGTAGCCGTATGGTGCGGCTGCGCATAGTGACTCGTGAACGACGGCCTCGCCGCCAGCGCCGATGAGGTTGGGCATGTGTTGGCTGCCGCGAGCCCAGCTTTTCCAGCGGGCTATCAGGAGGCGTTTGCGGGCTGCGGCGTCGTTGACCAGGCGCGTTTTGCCTCGCAAGATGGGATTGAGGTGAAACACGGCGATCTCACTGCCGCCTCGAGTGGCGGCGCTGAACTCCGCGATGCGTTCGGCGCCGAGCAGTTCACGCCGGGCCTGGGTCAGCAGATGCGGGTCGATCGGGTTGGGATTGTTCCGCCATGGTTGCGCGCATACCCGTGCCTCGAGTTCCACGAGTGGAGCGGCGAGCTGTTCTTCCAGTAGCTCGAGGATGGCGGTCCGGCCGAGAGCTACCCACTCGTCGCGGGTCAGACCCACAGCTCTGCGGTTTCACTACGCGAGGCGCGCATATGTAGGTATCGGGTCCCCTTGGTTGGGCGGATCGCCAGGGCTAGGTCAGTCCCGGGTCGTGCCGCGTAGTCCGTCAGGAAGGCGACAGCCTCGTCGACGTTGTCGGTGACATGGATCCATCGTGCCGACTCGCGGCCCACGCAAGTTTCGTGGCCGTAGAACCAGGTCGGGATGCCTATTGTGCGGGGTGGATCGTCGTTGCCGGCCAGTGCGACCCGGCCTGCGGCGGCCAGCCAACGACCGATGGCGGCCAGGTCCTCGATGTTCGTGATCGGGGCGGCTACGACTCGGCTAGAAGATCACGGTGTGGTTGCCGTGCAACAGAACCCGGTCCTCAAGGTGCCAGCGCAGACCCCGCGCCAGCACCACCTTCTCGATGTCGCGGCCCTTGCGGACCAGGTCCGCGACCGAGTCCCGGTGGTACACCCGGGTCACGTCCTGTTCGATGATCGGGCCGGCGTCCAGGTCGGCCGTCACGTAGTGGCACGTCGCGCCGATCAGCTTCACCCCGCGCGCGTGGGCCTGGTGGTACGGGCGGGCGCCGACGAAGGACGGCAGGAAGCTGTGGTGGATGTTCAGCGCCCGGCCGGCCCACGCGGCGCACAGTTCCGGTGGCAGCACCTGCATGAAGCGGGCCAGCACGATCGCGTGCGGCTGGTGCGCGTCGACCAGCTGCGCGAGCTGTGCGAACGCGGCCGTGCGGCCGTCCTGATCGTTGGCCGGGAACGCCACGTGGAAGAACGGGATCCCGTGCGCCCTTGTGATGTCGGCCAGAGCCAGGTGGTTGCCGATCACGGCGGTCACGTCCACGTCCAGCTCGCGCGACGCCACCCGGCCCAGCAGGTCGTACAGGCAGTGGCCGTCGCGCGACACCAGGATCACCATGCGGCGGCGCTGGGCCGTGTCGCTGATCCGCCAGTCCGCCTGCGCGCCGAGTTCCCTTGCCACGGCACGGAACCGGGTGCGCAGCTCGTCGACGCCGAACGGCAGCGAGTCGGCGAGCACTTCCTGCCGGGTGAAGAACCAGCCCGTGTCACGGTCGGTGTGGTACGCGGCCTCGACGATCCAGCCGCCGGCGTCGGCGAGGAACGTCGAGATCCGGGCCACGATGCCCCGGCGGTCCGGGCAGCCGAACCGGATGATGAAGCGGCGATCATCGACCGACATGGTTGGTGATTGTCGCAAGGCCTACGGCGCGACCGCGGACCAGGCCAGCGTCACCTCGCCGAGCCGCCACCGCCGCGCCCGGTCCAGCACCGGCCAGCCGCGATCCGTCAGCAGCCGCACCGACTCGGCCCACCGGGCCCGATGGCCGAACGGCGCGAACGTGGCCGCGGTCGCCCAGCAGTTGTCCAGTTCGGCCAGCAGCGCGTGTACCCGTTCGCCGGGCACGTTGCGGTGGATCAACGCTTTCGGCAGCCGTTCCGCGAGATCCGTCGGCCGCTCGATCGCCGATGGCCGACACGCCAGGGTGAATGTCCGGGGTCCTGCCGCGTCCAAGGTGACCCAGCAGCAGCGCCGGCCGATCTCGTCGCACGTGCCCTCGACGAGCAGCCCGCCGGGCGCCAACCGGTCACACATGGTCTGCCACGCCGACAAAGCGGCGGGCTCCTCGTACTGACGCAACACGTTGAACGCCCGCAACAGCACCGGCCGTGCACCCGCCAGTTCGAAACCACCCCGCTGAAACTCAAGCCACGGCGAGTCGGCGAACGGCTGGGCCGCCGCCACCCGATCGGGGTCGATTTCCACACCGAGCACCCGGACCGAAGGCGCCACGGTACGCAGGCGGGCAAGGAGTTCGACCGATGTGATCGGCGTGGCCCCGTAACCGAGATCGACCACCAACGGGTCACCCCGCAACACTCCCGTGATCATGGGAGTCCCGGTCAGCCAGCGGTCCACCCGGCGCAACCGGTTCGGGTTGGTGGTGCCCCGGGTCGGCAGCCCCAGTGTCCGTGCCCGCCCGGCCGCGTAGCGGGGAACTTTCATCGATGGTGCTTGTCGAGCCATTCCTCGGTGAACGTGTGCTCCGCGTCGAGCAGGCTCTTGATCTGGTCCGCGACCGTCTCCTCGATCCGCCCGCCGACCAACGGGATCGGGATCTGCACCGAGCCGTCCATCACCTGTGTCGTGCCGCCATTGCCGTCGTCGGACAGCCGGACCTTGCCGCCCAGATCGCCCGGCATGCCGGGGATGGTCACGGTGACCGTGCCGGCATAGCCGCCTGCCGGGTCCGGGCGCCACGTCTCGGTGCGGTCGATCATCAGGTCGCCGCCGAGCAGGGTGCGCACCGCGGGCGGCAGGTGCCGTGACTCGACGCCGTGCCGCAGCCGGTACCTGACCTCCTCGCCGGGTCCGACCCGGTGGTCCGCGAGCCCGGCGCCCCTGCCGCCGAGCGCCGCCAGCCGGGCATCGAGGTATGCCGGGTCGACCAGGGTGGTGTACACCGTTCGCACGTCCCAGCGGGATCGTGTCCGGTGCTCGATGCGCCGTGCCATGGGCCGAAGGCTACCGTTGACGACCGTGACCAGCTCCAAGACAGGTGCCGACGTGTGCGCCCGCACCGAGCTCGCCGGGCTCACCACCCTGCGGCTCGGCGGGCCCGCGGCGCGTTTCGTCCGGGCCGAGCGGTCCGCCGACCTGGTGGACGCGGTGCGGGCCGCGGACGCCGACGGCGAGCGGCTGCTGGTGCTCGGCGGCGGTTCGAACCTGGTGATCGCGGACGCCGGCTTCGACGGCACCGTGGTGCGGGTGGCCACCGGCGGCTGCGGCTACGACCGGCTCGGCGACGGTTCGGTGCAGCTCACCGTGGAGGCCGGCCTCGACTGGGACGGTACGGTCGGGCGCACGGTCGCCGAGGACCTAGGCGGGCTGGAGTGCCTGTCCGGCATACCGGGGCTGGTCGGCGCGACGCCGGTGCAGAACGTCGGCGCGTACGGCGTCGAGGTGGCGGACCTGCTGGTGTCGGTGGACCTGCTGGACCGGCGCAGCGGACAGGTCCGCACGGTGGCCGCCGAAGCGCTGCGCCTCGGTTACCGCACGAGCGTGCTCAAGGGCGCGGACGCGGCCGTCGTGCTGCGTGTGCGGTTCGTGCTCGCGGACGGTGGGCTGTCCGCGCCGATCCGCTACGCCGAGCTGGCGCGCACGCTCGGGGTCGCGGTCGGCGTGCGGGTGCCGGTCGCCGACGCCCGGGCCGCGGTGCTGGAACTGCGGCGCGGCAAGGGAATGGTGCTCGACCCGGCCGATCACGACACGTGGAGCGTCGGCTCGTTCTTCACCAACCCGGTGCTCGCGGACGCGGCCCTGCCCGCAGTGCTCGACAGGGTGCACGCCCGGTTCGGCGCGGACGTCGTGCTGCCGACGTACCCGGCCGGCGTCGGGCGGACGAAGCTCTCGGCGGCGTGGCTGATCGAGCGGGCCGGGTTCGGCGTCGGGTATCCGGGGCCGGGCGGGCGGGTCGCGTTGTCCGGCAAGCACACCCTCGCGCTCACCAACCGGGGCACCGCGTGCACGGCGGACCTGTTGGCGTTGGCGCGCGAGGTGCGGGACGGGGTGGCGGCCGCATTCGGTGTCACGCTGCTGCCGGAGCCGGTGCTCGTGGACTGCGCGATCTAGCGGCCATTGGGCGTTGTGGCCGTTTCTCGTTGATTACGGCCGTGGCCAGGGTGTTGACCGGCTTCCAACTGTGGACTAGACCTACGAAATGTGGTCTAGACCACGATGCCGCACACCCCGAGGAGAGCACATGCGCACGTCCCATCCGGGCTCCCGGTCCGCGTCCTGGCGCGGCAGACGGACCACAACCGCGCTGGCGGCGGCCGCTGTCGGCGCCGTGATGGTCACCGGCATGCTGGTGACGCCGGCCAGCGCCGCGCCGGACCACCATCCCGACGCAGGCCATAGCAAGCAGGTGATCGGCTACTTCACGCAATGGGGGATCTACTCGGGGTTCTTCGAGAAGAACCTGATCTCCTCGGGCGAGGTGCAGCACCTCACCGAGCTGGACTACGCGTTCAGCAACGTGTCCCCCGATGGCAGCTGCGCCAGCGGTGACAGCTGGGCCGACTTCCAGCGGCCGTTCGCAGCCACCGAGTCCGTCACCGGAGTCGCCGACACCGCGGGCCTGATGGGCAACTTCAACCAGCTCAAGGAACTCAAGGCCGCCAACCCGAAGCTGAAGATCGTGATGGGAATCGGCGGCTGGTCCTGGTCGAGCCACTTCTCCGGGCTCGCCGAGACCGCGGCCGGCCGGCAGAAGTTCGTCCAGTCGTGTATCGACCAGTACATCAACGGCAACCTGCCGGGCCTCGCACCCGGTGCCGCCAAGGGCATCTTCGACGGCATCTCGGTCGACTGGGAGTACCCCGGCGCGATCGGCAACAACAACCCGTTCGGCCCGCAGGACACGCCGGACTTCACCGCGCTGATCCACGAGTTCCGCGGTGAGCTGAACACCGCGTCGGACGCCAACGACCAGCGCTACCTGCTCACCGCGGACGTGTCGGCGAACCCGACCGTCGCGGCCAACCTGCAGTTGCGTGCGGTGGCCCGTGATCTCGACTGGTTCAACGTGATGACGTTCGACTTCCATGGGTCCTGGGAGGCCACCGGTCCGACCGACTTCGCGTCCAACACGTTCACCGACCGCACCGACCCGCAGCCGGCGAACAACGCGTTCAGCGTGGCCCAGTCGGTGCGCTACTTCGAGTCCCAGGGCGTGCGGCCGGACAAGATCGGCCTCGCGGTCCCGTACTACGCGCACATGTGGACCGGCGTCGCTCCCGGCCCGAACGGTGACGGCCTGTACCAGCCGGCCACCGCGGGCGGCGGGACGCCGAACTACCCGGCCGTGATCGCGGCGCCCGGCGTAGTGCACTTCGACGCACGGACCGGCGAGCCCTTCAAGTACGACGCCGCGTCCGGCACCTTCTACACCTTCGAGAACCCGCAGTCACTGGCCGTCAAGGCCGACTTCATCCGGGACGCCGGCCTGCGGGGCACGTTCGTGTGGTCGCTCGACGGTGACACCACGACCGCCCAGCTGACCTCGGCTCTCGGCCAGGCGCTCGGTCACTGAATATCGGCCACGGCGGTTGATCGGCTGCCCCAGGCTGATCGACAACGCAGGGACCGTGTGGGTTCGGGCTGGTGTGCCCTCGCACCGCCCGAGCCCACACGGGCGTTTTCACGTCCGGTGCGCGCGGGTCGCCGAGTGCTGCGCCCTTGGCTTGAGCACGATGCTGTCCAGGTTCACGTGCGACGGCCGGCTCACCGCGAACGCGATCACCTCGGCCACGTCCTGAGCGGTGAGCGGCGTCAGCCCCGCGTAGACCTTCGCCGCCCGTTCGACGTCGCCGTCGAAGCGGACGAGGGAGAACGCGGTCTCCACCATCCCCGGCAGGATTTCGGTGAACCGCACGGGTTTCCCGAGGTACTCGCCGCGCAGCGTCCGGTGCAGCGCGGACTCGGCGTGCTTGGCGGACGTGTAGCCGGCACCGCCGTCGTAGACCTCGACGGCCGCGATGGACGTCACCGTGACCACGTGGCCGTCGCCGGACTCGAGGAGGATCGGCAGCAGCGCCTTGGTCACCCGCAGCGTGCCGAGCACGTTGGCCTCCCACATCCAGCGCCAGTGCTCCTCGTCGGCGTCCGCGACCGGTTCGGCGCCCAGCGCCCCGCCCGCGTTGTTCACCAGCACCCGCGCCCGAGGGATCGCGGACGCGAACGCGGTCACCGACGTCGGGTCGGTCACGTCGAGGGCCAGGGCGGTGCCGTCGATGTCGGCGGCGATCTTCGATAGGCGCTCGTGCCTGCGTGCGCCGAGGATGACGTGGTAACCGTCCTCGGCCAGTTGTCGGGCGGTGGCCTCGCCGATGCCGGAACTCGCACCGGTCACCACGGCCACCGGCCGGTCCGCTGTGCTGGGGTCGTTGGTCACCACACGAACATATCGGGCAGTCGTGAACGGTTGCGGCTCTACTGTGTCGGGTCAGGTGTGGTAAGTGTCGCGGCGGTGGCTGATGTCGCGCACAGTGACATGATGCCGATCGTGGTCAATGACGTACAGGATGCGCCATTCCTGCATCAGCCTGCTGAGTAGATGCCGTGGAACGGTGGATCGAGTTCTTACCGACGCGGTGCGGATTCTCGGACAGCGGGCCGTCGATGAAATCTGACGCGCCGATCGCTACGTCCAGTGGCAGCCGTTCGGACGGTGCTCTGCGGGCCGTGCGGGTCAGGTCGACCTCGTAGGGCTGCTTGGTCACCGGTTCTCTCGGGCGATCCGGTCGGCGACCAGGGCGCGGATGGCGTCGCGGCCGAACACCACCGGCTCGGTGTCCTGTAACGCGCGCATAGCGTCGGAGTCGGAGAGGACTTCGATGGTTTCCCGTAGCCGGGCCAGTTCACCGGATGGCACGACGTCGGCCACATGCTCGCCATGGGCGATCACGGCGACAGTTTCCCCGCGTTCGGCGGCCCGGATTGCCGCGTCCCAGGTGGCTGCCTGCTGACTGAGCGCGTGCAGGTCGTCGGCGGACACGTGGGCCGTCTGCTCGCTCATACCCCCAGGATATCGCGCTATCGCGCTAAGGCGTGCGGTCCGCACGGGCGCTTTCTCCCAGTGCGCGCCGGTCGCCGAGTGCCGTGTCATAGCTACAGTATCGAACGCCTGTTCGATCCCGTGCAAGATCACGATCGGGTGATTGTCATCCCGGCGGGATCGGCTGGCTGCCACTCGTCTGTCTTGGCGGGTTCAACGGCCAAGCCTCGATGGGTCAGCAGCGCCTGAACTGCGCGCTTCAGCCACTTCAGGTCGTCACGGGATTCGACAACAGTCGTCACGATCGCTGTCACGTCCCCTGGTCGGGCCAGTTCACCGGTCGTCGAGTGCTGTGTCATATCCCCAGTATCGAACGTCTGTTCGATCTGCCGCAAGATCACGATCGGGTGATCGTCGCCCTGGCTCTCGACGGCCGGGTTCTTGGCCAAAGAACATATCGGGCAGTCGGGA
>DATBCR010000186.1:0-7489 GCA_036270375.1 Pseudonocardiaceae bacterium
GCCTGCGCGGTACCTCGCGGCCCGGCTGTCCGGCGCGGACGGTGCGTTGCGCCGCATGCTCGGTGAGGACGTGGTGAACGGCTCCGATGTCGCCGAGGCCGCCGAACTGATCACCGCCGCCGTCGCCGCCGTGCCGACCGCGGGCCGCCCCCTCGCCTCGGCCAACGCGCTGCTCGATCCGCCGTCCGCACCACACCTGGTGCTCTGGCAGGCCGCCACGCTGCTGCGCGAGTCCCGGGGCGACGGTCACATCGCCGCGCTGATCGCCGCCGACCTCGACCCGTGCGAGGCGCTGGTGATGTTCGGCGCCGGCAACGGCCTCGACCCGTCCTACCTGCGGGCGGCACGGGCATGGCCGGAGCCGGACTGGCAGGCGGCCACCGACCGTCTGGTCGAACGTGGCCTGCTGACCGAGGAAGGCAAGCTCACCGAGGACGGGACCGAACTGCGCGCGTGGACCGAACTGCGCACCGACCGGGCCGCCGTCGCACCGTGGCAGGCCATCGGCCGGACAAGGGCCGAGCGCCTCTACGCCATCCTGACGCCGCTTGCCCGCACCCTGGCCGGCGAAAACGATGCCATGCGGGTCAACCCGATGGCCCTGGACGCGGCCGGCCAGCTCGCCGGCTGAGGCTGTCGGCGGGCAGTCCCGCGTTCGTGCCAGGATGGTGTGGTGACGAGGTCAGATCCACGCCAGAACGCAAGGCTGTCCGCCGCTCTGTCCGGTGCCGTCGACCTGTCCGCGGTGAAGGCCCGCGCGGAAGCCGCGGCCAACCGCGAAGCGGCCCCGGACGGTGCTGTAGGTGCTGTCGGTGCTTCGGCCAGCCAGTGGGTGTTCGACGTGACCGAGGAGACGTTCCAGGCCGACGTCGTGGACCGCTCGCTCCAGGTGCCGGTGATCGTCGACCTGTGGGCCACCTGGTGCGGCCCGTGCAAGCAGCTGTCCCCGGTGCTGGAACGGCTGGCCGAAGCGGCCAACGGCGCCTGGCTGCTGGCCAAGGTCGACGTGGACGCCAATCCTAGGATCGCGCAGCTGTTCGGCGTGCAGTCCATCCCGACCGTGGTCGCCGTCGCGGGCGGCCAGCCGGTGGACGCGTTCGCCGGCGCGCAGCCGGAACCCCAGGTGCGCCAATGGATCACGACGCTGCTGGACGCGCTGCGCGAGCAGATGCCGGGCATCGCGGCCGCCGAGAACGGGCCACGGCAGGTCGAAGCCGAGCCCGAGCCGGTCGAGGAGCCGGACGACCCGAGGTTCACCGCAGCCGAGGACGCAGTCGACCGAGGTGACTACGACGAGGCACTGGCCGCCTACCAGCGGATCCTCGACGAGGAACCGGCCAACGAGCTGGCACAGACGGCCCTGGTCCAGGTGCGTTTCCTGGCTCGCGCCGCCAACTCCGACCCGGCATCGGTGGCGCGGGCGGACGCCGATCCGGACGACGTGGACGCCCAATTCGCCGCCGCCGACGCCGAGGTGGCCGCGCAGCGGGTCGAGGAGGCATTCGCCCGACTGGTCCGCACGGTGCGGCTGAGCGTCGGTGACGACCGGGACCGGGTGCGCAAGCGGCTCGTCGAGCTGTTCGAGCTGTTCCCGGCCGACGACCCGACGGTGGCCAAGGCCCGCCGCGACCTGGCCAGCGCCCTGTTCTGAGCGCTTTCGGGGACGGTCAGCCGAACTGGGTCGTACACACCTTGGAGCCCTGCAGGAACCCGACCTGGAACGAGGACACTCGCGCGAACCCGGCCGGCACCCGGCTCCCGTTGACGTCCGCCGCGATCAGGCTCGTCGGCGACAGCAGTTCGGCTACCGCCTCGTCTAGGTCGCCCGGCCCCAGCAGCAGTTGCTGACGCGGCCCGTCGGTGAACCGGTGCCGGATCACGCCGGCCCACGCCCCGGTCAGGCATGCCGTCCGCAGCCCGGCGTTCTTGTCGTCCAGCGGTATCCCGAGCGCCCGCTGTACGGACAGCACGTACCGTGACGCGACCTCCGCGAACGCGGCGAAATCACCCAGTCCGGTGCCACTCACCCCGAGCACGTCGTTCGGCGGCAGCGCGGCCAGCCGGTTCAGCGCGTCCTGGTCGAACCCGATCGTGTTGTCCTGTGGGCAGTAGGACGCCGGCGGTGTGCTGCCGCCGCGTGCGCAGCGGGCGCCGTTGTTCACCAGTTGAGGTGGCTTGGCCGCGTTCCGCTTGAACGCCGCGTTCAGGCTCTGCTCAAGTAGCCCGATCGTGGTGCCGTCCACCGGCACGTTGTTGTCGCCCTGCACCGCCTCCGGGAATCCCAGTTCGGTGATCCGCTGCCGGATCTCCGGCAGGTCGATCTTGTCGCAGCGCACCGGCCCGCTCTGGAACCCGAACTGGAACGCCGTCACCCGATCGAATGCACTTCCGTGCGCCTGCGGGTCGACGGCCGTTGTGCCGACCTGGTCCCGGATGAACATCATGGTGGCCAACACCTGGTTCAGGCCGTCACCGGTGGAGATCTGGAAGTGCGGCGCGTTCCCGGCGGCCACCCACCGGATGAACGCGCCCGCGTAGCAGTCCGCCTGTTGCTCCTTGACGATCGTCGGCGTCGCCTCGTTCACGCTGCCCAGCCGGTACTGCACGGCGTGGCCCATCTCGTGCGCGAACACGGTGACCACGGCCATCTGGCCGAACATCTTGTCCAGCACCGGAAGCAGCGTCCCTCGGTCCCACGACACGCTGTCGTCGGCCGGGCAGTAGAAGGCGTTCTGCACGCCCTGGCTGTTCTGCCGGCACACCTGCGTGTTCGCCCCGTTGGCGTCGAACGAGGTCAGCGCCTTGACCGGGGTGAACTGCCGGCCGAAGTCCTGCGGCAGCGCCGTCACCCAGAAGGCGGAGATGTCCGACACGGCGTCCACCGCGAGCACGTCCATGTCGGTGCCGGCGTAGTTCCGCACCGTGAGCGTGGCCGGCGGCACGCCCGGCTTCAACCCGCTCGGCCCGCTGGTGATCGGGAGACCGGCCACCTTGACCGGATCGATGTCCCGACTGGGTGACGGCCGGCCCGGGATCTGCTGGCCGGCACACGCGCAGGCCAGGACGAGCAGCACGAGCGTGAGCACCGCGCCGGCCAGTGGGCGCCGGTCTCGCGTACCCCGCACCATCATCCGTTTCGTCCCGTTCCGGTCCCTCGTCGACCGCCGACAGCGACGGTCCTGCCCTCGCCCGGCGGCCCCGTGGGACGGTCGGCGACGCCAAGCACACTACTTGCCGCGTGCCGTCCTGGCGGGGTCGGCGTGGTGCCGGCCGGGAACGCCGCGTGGCTGGTCAGCCCGTCGGTCATGGGTGGGGTTTCTGTGGGTTATGTGTGCTGTGCCACCAGAGTTACCTGCTGGAGCGCGATCGGAACCTGTGGTTAGCTGTACGAGGTCGTAGTTTCTGTGTTCGTGTGGTACACGCTCGTGAAACGACGTTGCGGGCGGATGAGTTTCCTCTCGGTCAGCCGGAGAAGTCGCCGTCTGAAACCGGCCCGGTGGTCACACCCGTGACCACTGTTTTAGTGATCTGTTAGAGGAGACTGCCAACATGGCACAGGGCACGGTGAAGTGGTTCAACTCGGAGAAGGGCTTCGGGTTCATCACTCCCGACGGCGGCGGGGCCGACGTCTTCGTGCACTACTCGGAGATCCAGGGCCGCGGTTTCCGCACCCTGGAAGAAAACCAGCGCGTGGAGTTCGAGATCGGCCAGGGCACGAAGGGCCCGCAGGCCACCGGCGTCAGCGTCATCTGATCGCCGTCATCTGAACGTCGTCATCTGATCGTCAGCTGATCTGATCTGATCGCGGTTCGCGCGGACCAGGCCCGCACCACGTTCGGTGCGGGCCTGGTCGCGTCGTGGGGTCGGGGGTTCAGCCGTGCGAGATGTAGGACTCCAGCTGCTCCCGGTCGGTCTCCAGTTGCCGGATGTGGCTTTTGACCACGTCACCGATGCTCACGATGCCGGCCAGCCGGCCGTCCCGCAGCACCGGCATGTGCCGGATTCGGCGCTCTGTCATGGTTTCCGCGAGACTGTCCACGGTGTCCTCCGGCGAGCAGGTGAGGACACCCCTTGTCATGATGTCGCTGACCGGCGCGGACAGCAGTTCGGCGCCACGCTCGTCCAGCCGCCGGACGATGTCACGCTCGGACACGATGCCGACCACGGCGTCCCCATCGGTCACCACGGTGGCACCGATGTTGTGCAGACGCAGGGTCGTCAGTAACTGGCGGATCGTGGCTGTCGGCGCGATGGTGGCCACCGCGTTCCCTTTTTGTCGCAACAGGTCCGAAATCCTCATGCGGACACCCCGATCTCCGGTACACCCAGACCGGACACCGTTGGCCGGTCACCGTCCATCCAGGCTAAGGGGTGACGTGGATCACGGAAACCCTCAAACCCGCACGCCACCCGCCCGGCGCACCGCGGGCCGGACATCCGCGGACCCCGTGCACCCGCTGCCTCGGAGTGCGATGCCCGGCTTTGGCTAAGGTGCCGGTGGTGAGAGCACTGCGCCGATTCACCGTCCGCCCTGGCCTGCCGGCCGCGCTGGCCGAGTTGCACACGCTGGCGATGAACCTGCGCTGGACCTGGCATCCGGCCACGAGGGACCTGTTCGAGGCGGTCGACCCGGACCGCTGGCGGCAGGTCGCGGCCGACCCGCTGCGCCTGCTCGCCGAGGTGCCCACCGCCACCCTTGACCGGCTGGCCGCCGACGAGGGCTTCCGCTCGCGGATCACCACCACGGCCGCCGACCTGGCCCGCTACCTGGCCGAACCACGCTGGTACCAGCGCCGGCGCGGCGATGGCGCCGAGCACCTGCCGGCTGCGATCGCGTACTTCTCGATGGAGTTCGGCGTCACCGAGGTGCTGCCCAACTACTCCGGCGGCCTCGGCGTGCTGGCCGGCGACCACCTCAAGGCAGCGTCCGACCTCGGCCTGCCGCTGATCGGCGTCGGCCTGCTCTACCGGTCGGGCTACTTCCGCCAGACGCTCTCACTGGACGGCTGGCAGGTCGAGCACTACCCGGTGATCGACCCGCGCGGCCTGCCGCTCGATCCGCTGACCGAGCCGTCCGGCGACCAGGTGCTGGTCCGCGTCGACATGCCGGCCGGCCGTGTCCTGCACGCCAGGGTCTGGCAGGCAAGGGTCGGCCGGGTGCCGCTGCTCCTGCTGGACTCGGACATCCAGGAGAACGACGACGACTTGCGCGGCGTGACCGACCGGCTCTACGGCGGCGACCAGGACCACCGCATCCGCCAGGAGATCCTGGCCGGCATCGGCGGCGTGCGCGCGGTCCGCCGTTACTGCGAACTGACCGGCCACCCGACCCCCGAGGTCTTCCACACCAACGACGGCCACGCCGGCTTCCTTGGCCTGGAACGCATCCACGAACTGGTCACCAGCACCGATCTGGACTTCGACCAGGCCATGTCCGCCGTCCGCGCCGGCACGGTCTTCACGACGCACACCCCCGTCCCGGCCGGCATCGACCGCTTCCCGGTCGACCTGGTGCAGCACTATTTCGGCAGCGACCGCCTGCTGCCCGGCCTGCCGGTGCGCCGTGTGCTCGCGCTCGGCGCCGAGGACAACCCCGGCATGTTCAACATGTGGCACATGGGTTTGCGGCTCGCGCAGCGCGCCAACGGCGTGTCCGCGCTGCACGGCCGGGTGACCAGGGCGATGTTCGCGCGGCTGTGGCCAGGGTTCGACACCGCGGAGGTGCCGGTCGGCTCGGTCACCAACGGCGTGCACGGCCCGACGTGGGCGGCCCGCGAGATCGACGCACTCATCGGCTCGGCCGGCCAGGACACCGGTTCGCCGGGCGCCGACCCGGACGTGCCGCCGGTGACCGACGCGGACCTGTGGGCGCTGCGGTGCGGTCTGCGGAGTCGCCTGGTGGACGAGGTACGGCGCCGGCTGCGGGTGGCGTGGCTGCAGCGGGGCGCGTCCGCGCTGGAACTGGGTTGGGTCGACTCGGTGTTCGATCCAGACGTGCTGACCGTCGGTTTCGCCCGGCGCGTGCCGACGTACAAGCGGCTCACCCTGATGCTGCGCGACAGTCAGCGGTTGCGTTCCCTGCTGCTGCACGCCGACCGGCCCGTGCAGTTGGTGGTGGCCGGCAAGTCCCACCCGGCGGACGAGGGCGGCAAGGCGCTGATCAAGCAGATCGTCCGGTTCGCCGACGATCCGGCCGTGCGCCACCGGATCGTCTACCTGCCCGGCTACGACATGTCGATGGCCCGATACCTGTACTGGGGCTGCGATGTCTGGCTGAACAACCCCACCCGGCCACTGGAGGCCTGCGGCACGTCCGGCATGAAGTCCGCACTCAACGGCGGCCTCAATCTGTCCATCAGGGACGGTTGGTGGGACGAGTTCTACGACGGCAGCAACGGTTGGGCCATCCCGACCGCGGACGGCATCACGGACGTGGACCGCAGGGACGACCTTGAGGCGGCCGCGCTGTACGACCTGTTGGGCAACCAGGTGGCGCCACTGTTCTACGACCGGAACGCGGATGGCGCACCGGCCGGCTGGCTGGCGATGGTCCGGCACACGCTGGCGTCGCTCGGCCCACGGGTACAGGCCGGCCGAATGCTCCGTGAGTACGTCGAGTCGTACTACCTGCCGGCGGCGGCCGCCGTGGCGAAGGTCAGCGGCGACGACTACGCGGGCGCCCGCGAGTTGGCCGCGTACCGGGTCCGAATCAGCACGGCATGGCCGAGGGTCACGGTCCTCGGCGGCGAACTGACGGTCGACGGCGCGACACCGCCGGTGATCGGCGCGACCGTGCGGGTACAGGCAAGGGTCGACCTTGCCGGCCTGAAACCGTCCGATGTGGACGTTCAGGTAGTGGTGGGCAGGGTGGACGACACGGACGAACTACGAGACGTGGTAACGGTGTCCATGCGCGCGACAACCGACCGCGAATACACGGCCGACCTGCGACTCCCACACGCCGGCGCCCTCGGTTACACGGTCCGGGTACTGCCGAAACACGGCCTGCTGGCCACCCCGGCCGAACTCGGCCGGGTCGTCCTGGCGACGTGACATGTGGAGCCGGCTACAACTGGTCGTAAGCTCACATCTCGCCTGGCACCGGATGCGGAGATGCCCTGGGCCGTATCGATGCCACGGTCTCCGAGCATAGGTGCGGATAGATCTGCTGGTGCGATACGACATATCGGTCGATCTCGATGTCAATGTCCTCATCGAGATTCTCGATGAGGTCCAGCAGCTTCTTCGGGTGCCGCATCTGGCGGCCATATCGGAAGATCGTCGTGTGCACCAGATCGAGCATTGCGGGTCCGCCCGGAGGCAAGCACAGCGCGTCCAGCAGCGATCTGCGCAGGCTTAGTACCAGATGGGTCGGCTCCGCGAGCGCTATTATCGCCGAATCTGTCGCCACCACCGACCGGTAGTGCATGCGAAGCACCGCATTGCGGGCGAGAACCTGGCTGATGCGAGCAACCCAGTCCGCGCCTCG
>DATBCR010000187.1:0-6371 GCA_036270375.1 Pseudonocardiaceae bacterium
GTCGACAGCCCGAACGGCTACGACTACTGCCTGAGCAACTACATCGCCACGATCGCGGCGCCCTGAGCAGGGTTGGGCCGAACGGTCGGCGAGTGAGCAGCCGATCACGCGATCGGGTGCTGTGGCTGGGTGGGGCAGTCGGTCGGTGAGTGAGTGGCCGATCACACGATCCGGTGCTGTGGCTGGTGGCGCAGTCGGTCGGTGAGTGAGTGGCCGATCACGCGATCGGGTGCTGTGGCGGGGTGGGGCAGTCGGTCGGCGAGTGAGCGGGCGATCACGCGATCGGGTGCTGTGGCCGGGTGGGGCAGTCGGTCGGGTGAGTCGATTTGGGGGTTGGCCGAGCCGACCGGCTGCCCTGCGTAGGAGACGCTGGTGCGGGCCGTGGGCGATCTGACAGGGTTCGTCGGGTGAGGATCCTGAGCGAGAACCATGCCGCCGATGAGAACTCCTTTCTTCGCCAGCAGGCCCGCACCCAGCGGTTCACCTTGGGCACGCCCCGGGAGTTCCGTGTCGCGCCGGATGGCGTGCGGGTGTTGTTCCTGCGCACTGCGTCCGGGACCGACCAGCGCAACTGCCTGTGGTGCCTTGACATCGACTCCGGGCGGGAGACGCTGCTCGTCGACCCGGGCGTGCTGCTCGGTGCGGACGAGGAGTTGTCCGCCGAGGAGCGGGCGGCCCGGGAGCGCACCAGGACACAGGCCGCGGGGGTGGTCGGCTACACCACCGACGCGGACTGTCGGCTCGCGGTGTTCGCGTTGTCCGGGCGGCTGTTCGTCGTCGATCTCACCGAGCGGCACAGCGTGGGCGTTCGTGAAGTGCCGGTGGTCGGGCGGCTGATGGACCCACGGGTCGACCCGACCGGGCGGCGGGTGGCCTACGTGTCCTCGGGCACGCTGCGGGTCGTCGAACTCGACGGCTCCGGCGACCGGGCACTTGCCAGGCCGGCCACCACCGACGGCGGCGACGGCGGCGACCACAGCGGCGGCGGCGACGGCGGCCATGACAGCGGCGACGACATCGCATGGGGGCTGGCCGAATTCGTTGCCGCCGAGGAGATGGGCCGGTCGCGGGGCTACTGGTGGTCACCGGACGGCGACCGGATCCTGGCCGCCCGCACGGACCGGTCCGCCGTGCGCCGCTGGTACATCGCGGACCCGGCGAACCCGGACCGCCCGGCCACCACGGTGGCCTACCCGGCCGCGGGCACGGACAACGTGGCGGTCAGCCTGGCCGTGCTGGACGTGGCCGGCGGCCGCACCGTCCCGGTGGACTGGGACGGCGTGGACATGCCCTACCTGACGTCGGTGCACTGGTCGGCGGGCGGTCCGCCGCTGATCGCCGTGCAGGCCAGGGACCAGCGGCGGATGGCCGTCCTGACGGTCGATCCGGACACCGGCGCGACCGCGACCCGCCAGGAGTTGACCGACCCGCACTGGGTGGACGTGGTCGCGGGCGTGCCGGCATGGACATCGGACGGCCGGCTGGTCACGGTGTCCGCCCGGGACGGCGCGTATCGGCTGCTCGTGGACGGCGAACCGGTCACCGGGACCGACCTGAACGTGCGCGCCGTGCTCGACATCGGCGTGGACGACGTGCTGTTCACCGCGTCCGCCGACGACCCCGCCCAGGTGCACGTCTACGCGACCGGTGGCGGCGAGATCGTCCGGGTGTCCGATCAGGACGGTATGCACGGCGCGGTGCGCTCCGGTGACGTCACCGTCCTGGTGTCCTGGAGCCTGGACTTCGACGGCCCTCGGGCCACCGTGTCCCGGGACGGCAAGCCGGTCGCCGAGGTCGCGTCGTTCGCGGTCACGCCGCCGCTGACGCCCAACCTCACCCTGCTCACCGTCGGCGAGCGTGACCTGCGGTGTGCCCTGCTGTTCCCGACCGGCTACCGGCCCGGCACGGGGAGGCTGCCGGTGCTGCTCGACCCGTACGGTGGCCCGCACGGCCAGCGCGTGCTGCAGGCCCGCAACTCCTACCTGGCCCCGCAGTGGTTGGCGGACCAGGGTTTCGCGGTGCTGATCGCGGACGGCCGGGGCACCCCGGGCCGTGGCCCGGCCTGGGACCGGGCGGTCGCGATGGAGTTCCTGGAGTGCGCGGTGGCCGACCAGGTGGACGCGCTGCACGCGGTTGCGCGGCGCTACCCGGATCTCGACCTGACGAAGGTGGCCATCCGCGGCTGGTCCTACGGCGGCTACCTGGCCGCGGCCGCCGTGCTGTACCGGCCGGACGTCGTGCACGCCGCGCTCGCCGGCGCGCCGGTCACCGACTGGCGGCTGTACGACACCCACTACACCGAACGCTATCTCGGCCACCCGGACGAGAATCCCGATGTGTACGAACGTAATTCGCTGATCGCCGCGGCCGGGAACCTGAGCCGTCCGCTGATGCTGGTGCACGGGCTGGCCGACGACAACGTGTTCGCCGCGCACACCATGCGGCTGTCTGCCGCGCTGCTCGCGGCCGGCCGGGAACACACCGTGCTGCCGCTGTCCGGGGTGACGCACATGAGTCCGACGGACGAGCGCGCCGCCGAGAGTTTCATGCTGCTGCAACTGAACTGGCTCAAACGGGCGTTGGGCGTATAGCTCGACACGACAGTCCGGCGGCCTCCCCTGACCAAGGATCAGGAGAGGCCGCCGGGGTGTGTGCCGTGTCAGCCGGTTGTCAGGCCGCGATCCAGTCCTGTTCGCCCGGCGATGGTTGCAGCTCCACGACGTCGGCCATGTTGCGTGCCTCGCGCGCCGCCTTGCGCTTCTTGATCAGGTGCGCCATCCACCAGCCAACACCGCGTGCCAGGCACACGATGCAGACCGCGAAGAACAGCGTGTAGACCACGTTGAAAAGCATCAGCACGCCGTAGACGATGGCCACCGACGAACCGAACATGAACTGGGCACGGGCCTTGAACGGTGTGGTGCCCGGGTCGGTGATCATGTAGTTGGTGAACAACACGAACGCGACACCCGTCATCACGCCGAGCGCCGAGTACAGCGCCACGTGCCAGATCCAGTGCCGGATGAACGCCTGGATCGCGAACGCCCCGAGCCAGCCGACGATCAGCGGGACCTTCTTGGTCAGAAGTCCATTGAGGACGGTGCCGGCGGTGACGATGATGATCGGGATCATCACGCGGAAGTACGTGTTCGCGATCTCGGTGAACTCGTACGGCGGTGCGATGCTGCCCCACTCGCTGAAGCACAGCAGCACCATCGTGATGCCGAGGTTGGACGGGTTCATGTAGTGCCGCATGCGACCCGCGATCGGCGCCTGCAGCACGTGCTTGGCACTGACACCGACGATCACGCCGAACGCCACCGGCCAGAACTGGTTGTTCAGGTACAGCAGCATGTTCACGGCGAGCGCTGTGATGTGCGACGGCAGCAGGAACTCGTACATACCCCGGAACCCGTTGCCCATGAACCGAGGCGAACGGTGGTTGGCCCACGCGCTGACGACCTCGAACACGATCTCCGTCGTGTAGGCGACGAGCACCGCGAAGATCGGCCATAGCCACGGCTGCTCGAAGCCGAGCAGGGTGTAGCCGAAGATGTTGAACGCGCTGATCGACATCGCGAAGTTGCGCAGCGCCAGATAGCGGGGATCTGCTTTGGGCTTGGCCGGTTTGGCCGCTGTTGCTGCGACCGGGCCGCCCGGTTGCTGGACTGTCGCGGTCATGAGTTCGAAACCTCCTGTGCCGTACCGGTCAGCATGAGGGAGTGCGTGCCGGGGGTCAGCTGCTCGGTCTGGTTGTGCAGGTTGCCGTCGACGTCATGCCACTGCAGGTTCACCGCCACCGGTCCGTTGTACGAACCGAGTCCGAAGTGGACGTCGAAGCTGCGGTAGCCGGCGTGGCCACCACCGCCGTCGAGCTGCGAGATCTGGGTGTGGCCGTTCGGCAGGGTGATCTTCACCGTGGTGCCGTACGCGGGGGCGCCGGTGTTGGAAAGCCCGGTGCCGGCGGCGTTGGCGTCGGTGGACGGCCGGAACAGGCGCAGGTCGAGGTACTGGCCGAGATTCGGCGCCTGGTTGGCGTAGAAGGCGGCCGGGCCCCACTGGCGGTCCACCGCGAAGTCCAGCGCGCCGGTGCCGGTGGTGTCACCGGTGGCGATCGCCCGTGTCGGCGTCTGGTCGGTGATACCGAGCTGCGAGTTGATGTTCACGTACGTGCCGTCGGCGCCCTTGGCGAAGAAGCCGAGCACCTGGTGGCCCGCGATGTCGTCACCTGGCACCACGTTCGGCCACATCGCCGGGTTGGTCAACAGGTCGTCGTTGGTCATGGCCATTTCCTGCAGCCAGTTCCACCGGTCGATGGTGCCCTGCACGAAGCCGGTCGCCTGGATCACCGACAGGGTGCCGTTGTTGAGGAAGTCGCCCATCTTCACGTCCCATGCCCAGCCGACCCACGCCATGCCGTAGTTCTCGGCCTCCTGCGTGAACGGCGCGATGCCCTGGCTGAGCTGGTTGGCCATGTCCTGGTTGTTCTTGGCCTGGTTGATGAACAGGAAGTTGCTTTCCTGCAGGCCCCACTTGGTGGTGATGTTGCTGACGAACATGTCGAACTTGCCGTTGTCGTTGATGTCGCCGAAGTCGACGCCCATGCCCTTGAACGAGCCCTTGCCGAGGACGAAGGACTTCGGGGTGGTCGGGCCGCGCTGCCCGATGGCCTCGGTGAACCGGATGTGGCCCGGCGTGGACCGGTTGAACATCAGGTGTCCGTGGCCGAAGTCGTTGGCGATGTAGATGTCCGGCAGGCCGTTGCCGGTCAGGTCGGCCTGGGACACCGCGAGGGTCCAGCCGGTGGCGTCCGCGAACGGGATCGCGCCGTGCTCCTCGACGTAGGTGACCGCCGGGTGCGGGCCGCTGGTCGCGTTGACCCACCGCAGCACGTGGTCGCCGCCGCCGTTGCCGGCGCTGGACAGGGACTGGTTCATCGTGACGTTGTTCTCGCCGCCCGGGTCGAGCACGTCGGAGTCGGGGAAGTAGTTGCCGACGAAGACGTCCGGGTGCCCTGTGCCGTCGTAGGCGCCGACCGCGACCGTGTCGGTGTTCCACCTCGGACCGTGGTACTGGCCGTCGACGCTGACTTCCGGCACGAGTTCCTGCGGCTGGTAGGAGGCCGGCGACACGGTCGTCGCGTTCGCCTTGGCGAGGAACAGGATCGGGGTGCGGCCCCAGTAGCTGACCAGCAGGTCCATCCGGCCGTCACCGTTGTAGTCGCCGGGGGTGCAGCCGGTCGGCGCCATCCGTGTGTCCATCGGCAGCGGGGCCGGGTTCAGCACGAACGGCGTGAACTGGTCCTCCTTGGGCGCGGTCGGCGTGTAGGTGACGATCACGTCGTTGGTCCTGGTGTCCACGATGCACATCGCGTCCGACCGGCCGTGGCCGGTGAGGTCGTTGATCGCGATACCCGCGCCGACCGAGGAGATCCACGAGACGATGTGCTGGTACGCCGGGTTCACCGGGCGGACGGTGTTGAACTTCTGGTTGGCGTATCCCGGCGGAAGCGGGATCGGGAGTTCCTTGAACTTGTACGGCGCGGCAGTCTTGGCGGCGTCAGCGACCGCGACCTGGCCCTGCGAAATGAAAAAGACCGCCACAAGTAGGACGATGGCCGCAAGGCCAGGGACCAATTTTCGCGCGCGTTCGCGTGGCACTGTCATGATCTCCCTCCGGGGAGTTAACCGTCGACTGCTGGCTGTCTCGTCGGGGACGTCGTCCCGGCCACCAGGGTTTTTCGGCACCTGTTCGAGCATCCGGCAACCCGTGACCTGAGTCTTCTCATCGGTTGCTTAGGCCTGCCTGACCTGGCGCGCACGGGAATAATGAGCACACCGGCGCAAACAGTGAATCGGTTCCGAATCGTCCATTTAGGACTTTCGGCGGAGGGACCTCAGGACTGGGGCGCGTCCTCGGTCGCCGCGAGCTGGCGGGCCGGCAGCCATGTGCCGACACGACGCGCCGCCGCCATGCTTGCCCACGAGGTCAGTTCGATCAGCGCCTCGTCGCCGGACCGCACACCGCGGAAGCCCGCCACGACGGCGTCGTCGACCTGGTAGGGGGCGAACGCGGTCAGCAGGGCCAGTCGGCCGGCCGGACGGTCGGCGGTGGACAGACCGGCGACAAGGTCCTCGACCCAACCGCGGCCGATCCCCTTGGGAAGTCCTTGCCACGCGGCCAGTTCCGCCGTCACGAGGTCACGAACCGCCGCCGGCACCGAGCGGATGCCGGCCACGTCGATCGCGGCGCTCGCCCGTGCGAAGGCGTCCGCGACGGTGGCACTGCCGGCGGCCCAGGACAGGTCGGCCGGCAGCACGGCGGCCGGCTGAAACATGAGCGCCGTACCGGGCTTGTGGGTGCGGCCGGCG
>DATBCR010000188.1:0-3957 GCA_036270375.1 Pseudonocardiaceae bacterium
GGTGGGATCCGACCAGCCGGGTGTTCGAGCGCGCGCTGTCCGCCGATCCGTTGGGCTGGCTGGCCGGCAAGCTCGCGGATCTGGACGGCCTGCTGGCCGAGGCGGGCTTCCCTGCCGACACCGCCGGTCCCGATGACGCGACGGAACTCCGCGACGCGGCACCCGAGATCGTGGACGCCACCCGCAAGCTGCTCGACCGGGTACGCGCGGGCGAACTCGGCAATCCGCCACGCCCCGAACCGGTCGCCACGGTCGACGGCGAGCCGGTACTGGTTCGTTCCGGCTGGCTCTAGCCGGCGCTGGACCATCGGAAACACGGCACCGATCAGTGCGGTGCCGTGCTTCCGCGCTTCCCAAGCCCTCGGATGCGCTGCCTCGTAAGAAAACTCAGGCCGCGGCTTCCGGTGATGCCGTCACGCTCACCGGCAACCGGTCGTGCCGGCCCGCCGTGCGGCGGATCAGGTTCGCGTACGACGTGACCATCCGACGTTGCCCGAACCTGTTGCGGCTGGCCAGAATCGCGGCGGCGAACTGGTCGCGCCTGCCAAGCGCCTCGGACCAGGCCGCGGCTGTCGCCCCGGGATCGGGCGCGGCCAACAGGCCACGGCCGCCGACGATCGACGCGCAGTCACCGACGTCGGTGGCGACCGGGATCGCACCGCACATCATGCCTTCGATCAGGCACAGCGGGGCCGCCTCGCCGTACGCAGAAGTCAGGGCCACGATGTCGGCCGCCGCGAACAGCACCTGCGGGTCGTCGCGCACCCCGAGCAGGTGCACCCGGTGCGACGCCTGGAGGCCGACCCGCGCCAGGTCGTCGGTGAGGCTGGTGTTCACGGCCGTCATGCCGGCGCCGCACATCAGGACGTGCGCGCCGGGCCGGGCCGTCAGGAAGGCCGCCGCGGCCGCAACGAAGAGCGGCACGTTCTTCATCGCGTCGTAGCGGGCGGCGAACGCCACAACCGGTGCGTCGCAAGGGATCCCGAGCGCATGACGCAGGTGCGCACGGGCCCGGCGGTCGGGACGGAACCGGCGTAGGTCGACCCCGTTGGGAATCACATGGAGCAGGCCGGCGGGCAGTCCGGCCGCCTGGTATGCCGCCCGGGTCGACTCGGCGCAGCAGACCAATGCCGCGATGGCCCCGGTGTGCACCGCCGTGCGCAACTCGTCAAGGGCGGCACCCTGGTTGTGCGGATCGGAGCGGTGCAGGCAGGTGATCACCGGGATACCGCGCGGCTGGGCCTGATTGACCAGTCGCAGCGGCTGCTCCTTCAAAGTGAGGATGACGTCCGCCCCGGCGAACGCAGCCGCCGCCTCGCCGACGTCGCCACGCAGGGTCGATACCGGCACACCGGCCGCGACGAGTTTTCGGTAGCAGAGATCGTCTTCCATCCGCTGCAACGTGGCCTCGCGGTACACCTCGGCGTGCATGCTCAGCACCTGGTGCCGCTGGCCGCGACCATGCAGCGCCGCCAGCACATCCGTGTGCACCCTGCGCGCGCCACCACAGAAGAAGCCCTCGTAGAGGGACACCACGCTGATCTCACCGGCCACCAGCACATGGTCAGGTACCGCGTGTTACAAGCGCAGCCGCCAACCTCCCTGGCAGGAAAACTTCCTGTGAACTCCTCCCGCGACCGGCCGGCGGACAGGGGTCGGCGGCCCTATCGATGTCTTCGGCGCGCGGCATCTTCTAAACTGGCGAGTGGGGGGACGTCGGGTGTCGGAGGCTTACTGTGACCGATGCGGACCCGGACCATGGCCTGGTCGCCGGCCGTTATCGGCTGGTCGAGCGGCTTGGCAGTGGGTCGATGGGCGAGGTGTGGCGGGCGCACGACGAGCGTCTCGACCGCACGGTCGCCGTGAAGCAACTGCTGCCGTCGACCGGGATCGCGGCCCGGCGGGGCAACGAGTTCGCCATGCGTGAGGCCAGGATCACCGCTCGGCTGCGGCATCCGAACGCGGTCACCGTGCACGACGTCGTCGAGCACGACGGCCATCCGTGTCTTGTCATGGCGTACGTGCCCGGATCCACGCTGACCGGGTATGGGCTGCCGTCGCCGGTCGAGGTCGCGCGGATCGGCCAGCAGGTCGCGTCGGCGTTGGCGGCGGCGCACGAGGTTGGCATCGTGCATCGGGATGTCAAGCCGGACAACGTGTTGCTCGCCGCGGACGGCACCGCGATGATCACCGACTTCGGCATCTCCCGGTTGCTCGGCGACGCGTCACGGACCGGTCCGGGCATCGTGGTCGGCACGCCGGCATACCTGGCGCCCGAGGTGGCCGCCGGCGCCGACGCGAGTTACGCGTCCGACGTGTTCTCGTTGGGCGCCACGCTGTACGCGGCGGTGGAGGGCGCGCCGCCGTTCGGGTTCAACGACAACACGATCGCCTTGCTCCGTTCCGTTGCCGCCGGCGAGGTTCCCGCGCCGACGCGTGCCGGGCCGCTGGGGCCGGTGCTGATGTGGATGTTGCGGCGCGAACCCGTTGCCCGGCCGACGATGGCACAGGTGGCCGATGCTCTCGGCGCGGTCGCCGACGGCAGGCCAGTCGTGCCACCGGCCGCGACGTTGCTGCTCGACGTGAAACGGCCCAGCGGTAGGAAAGTCGCCGCCGGAGTGGCCGCCGTCGGGCTCGTCGCGCTCGGGTTGATCGTGGGCATAGCGGTCAGCGACCGGCCGGTCACCGTTGCCGCGCCGCCGGGGCAGCACACGAGAACCGTCCCGCCACCCACCGTCCCCGCGTGCGTCGCCGACTACACGCTGACCAACTCGTGGCCCGGCGGCTACCAGGCGCAGGTGAAGGTGACCGCCGGCGCGACCACACTGGACGGCTGGACCGTGACGCTGGACCTGCCGGTCGGCCAGACGGTCGACACGTTGTGGAACGGATCCCTTTCCCAACAAGGCAGTTCCGTGCGGGTGGCCAGCCTTGGCTACAACGCCACCGTGTCCGCCGACAAGTCCACCTCGTTCGGCTTCCTCGGCTCGGACACCCGCGACCGGCCCACGATGCCGGCCGTGCACTGCGTCGCCAACCGGTAAGCACGCGAGTTTGTCGGTGGTCGGTCGTAGCATGACACCATGACCACGCTTGACAACCGACCGAACACCGCGCTGCTCGTCATAGACGTGCAAAACAACGTCGTGGCGGGGGCCCACGAGCGGGACTCCGTCGTCGCCAACATCGGGACGCTGCTGGACAAGGCGCGTGCCGCGGACGTCGACGTCGTGTGGGTCCAGCACAACGACGACAACCTGCCCAAAGACAGCGACGGCTGGCAGCGCGTGCCCGAACTCATCCGGCAGGACGCGGAACCGTTGGTGCACAAGAACTACGGCGACGCGTTCGACGCGTCCGACCTGGAGTCCGTGCTCGCCGAGCGGGGCATCGGCCGGCTAGTCGTCGCGGGCGCGCAGTCCGACGCGTGCATCCGCTCGACGCTGCACGGCGCGATCGTGCGCGGCTACGACGCGATCCTGGTGCACGACGCCCACACGACGGAGGACCTGACGTCCTACGGTGCGCCGCCGCCCGAGCAGGTCATCGCCCACACGAACCTGTACTGGCGGTACCACACGGCACCCGGCCGGACCGCGGCCACCGTCAGCACGGCCGACGTCGACTTCGCCGGGTAAGGCACACCGGCCATGACAACGCTGGCCCACCTGAGCGACCCACACCTGGACGGCGGAACCCGCAACGCGCGCCGACTGTCCAGGGCCGTCGGCTACCTGGCAGCACAACCGGGACCGGTCGACGCGGTGTTGATCACCGGCGACATCACCGACTCCGGCTCCCCGCAGGACTACGCCATCGCGGCCGACCTCGTGTCGCGGCTCCCGGTACCCGTGGTGTTCTGTCCCGGCAATCACGACTCGCGCGGTGAATTGGCCCGTGTGCTGCTTGGCGTCGAGGACCATGTGGGGCCGGTCAACCAGGTGGTCGAGGTGGCGG
>DATBCR010000189.1:0-3720 GCA_036270375.1 Pseudonocardiaceae bacterium
CTTTGGACGTCACCACCTGCGCCTGCTCCTGGTCCCACACCCGAACCTCCACGTTCGGCGTGAGGTTCCCCGCCGTGAGCCGTGGATGGAACTCGGTGAGATTGTCCTTGAACGTCAACGTGGGCGGCCCACCACCGACACCGACCGCAGACGCGGCCGCCGACGCAAGCGAACTACCGAGCCCGCCGCCCCCACCCGGATCCGGTCCACTCGGCTTGCGGAAGTAGAACTTCCCGCCACTGACACCGGTCTCGTAGCCGTTCTCCATCGCCCGCTGGCGCAGGAAGTCCCAGTCGGTCTGGTTCACCTGCGCGATGTGGTCGTGCGTGACACCGGGATCGTCGATGGTACCCGGCACCAGACCGGCGGCCAGCGCGATCTTCTTCGCGATGTCCGCGTCCGTCTGGTTGACGTACGTCGCGGTGTTCTTGGCGCGCTGCAACCGATGCGCCTTGCTGTAGCCGCGCACCACGGTGAGAATGTGCAGGTCCGCGCACATCGCCTCGATCGACGTGACCTCGCCCTCGACAAGTTCGCTGGCCGTCTTGCTGTCCGGCGCGCCACCGGACACCTGTATCGCAGTGCCGATCGAGATGCCCGCGTCGTCGAGCACATTGCCGTCCTCGTCGAGGAACGTCAGCTCGAAACTGTCCGGCAGGTGCAGGTGCGTGTCCACGACCACCCGCACCAGCTTCGTTTCCACCAGCGGCGACAGCGGCATGACGCCGCCCGGCCCGAGCGCCACGGACGCCCGAACCGTTGCTTCACTGGAGATTCCGAGTGCGGCCGTCACGTTGCGCTCCGGCCGCTGAACAGCTCGTCCGGGTTGGGCAGGTACACGCCGTGGCCGGGGCGGACCCGCAGGGGGTCGTCGATGTCGTTAGTCTCCGCGATCCGCCGCCACAATCCTGGCGAGCCATAGTTTTCGACCGCGACGCTCTGCAGGTTCTCACCCGCGCTGACCGTGTGCGACTTCCGGCCGGGCAGGCCACCGCTGGTCGGGTTGGTCGGCAGGCTGCCGAGCAGGCTCGGCTGCTCGACCATGCTGATGTCGACCGATGCCCGCACCGGAATGCCCTCCCGCGTGAAACGGGTGTACTTGATGCCGACGTTCTGGATCTTCGTCATGTACAGGAAGCCCATTTCCGGCGGGCCATAGCTGAAGGTCACCGTCGGTTGCTCGGACGCCAGGTTGACCCGGCCACCCGTGGCTGCGGAGATGGCGCCACCGATCAGCGCGCCGAGCAGCCCGCCGCCCGGGCTCAGCCAGCCGAGCAGCGTGTCGCAACGGGGTTTGGTGGTCATACCGGTGAGATAGGCGTTGCGAATGTTGATGGTCGAGCCGGCCGCCCCCCGGAAGATGCTCGGGCTGGCACCGGCCGGTGAGCCGCTGTGCGAACTGGCGGACGGCCGCGACCCCATCTGCACCTGGCGGGACATGGTGATCGCGTCCGGGTGGAAGTCGAACCAGACGGTGCCCAGCGCGGTCGGCACGAGGCAGACCAGTTTCGCGCCGGTCATCGCGCCTTCGAGATCAGCCATGTCGCACGCTCCTCACATGAACCCGTCGTGGCTGAGCACCAGGGTTTCCAGCGCGATGCCGCCACTGCCGGCGTCGAGGTCCGGGCCGTGCCACGCCGATGGGTACACATTGGACAGTGTCCACTGGGTGACCGGTTCGTGGTGCGCGTCGTACAGCTGGATCACCGCGGTCTTGTTCGACCAGTCGCCCGGTTCCGGCCCGTACCACTGCTTTCGGCAGTCCGCCAACCACTTCCACACCTGGGCCGAGTCCTTCGAGTTCATGGCGCGCACCAGCGTCACGTCCGAGTACTCGACGCGTTCGGGCAGGAAGTCGTAGGAGTCGTACACGTTGCCGAGCACCCTGGTCGCCTTGAACGCCATCGACAGGCCCTTGCACGCTGACCAATAGCCGAGCGAGAGCCCGTCCACGGTCACCTTGAACCGCATCTGCAGCCCGATGTTCTCCATCTGTGGCGCTGTCATCGGTCCCCCGCCTCAGATGTGCGGCGACTTGTGGTCGTCGAGGAAGCCGAGGTGCACCAGTTCCAGGGTCTCCACGGCCACGCTGCTGGCGCCCGCGTCGAACCCGCTGATCGCCCACTTCACCGGATAAGCGCCCTCAATGGTCCAGTCGATCACCGGGTTGTGACCGGAGTCGTTGAGGGTGATCTTGCCGGTGCCCAGCTTGTGCCCGAACGAGTTCTCCGTGAGCCATGACTTGACCTTCTTGGAGTCCTCGCAGGCGGCCCTGGCCAGCTTGATGTTGGAGTACTGGGTGTTGCCGGGGAAGTACCAGCGGTAGTTGCCGCCGTCGCCGGCCCGGTACTCGGCGATGTCCCATTTCACGTCGAGGCCCTCGACCTTCGCCCAGCTGCCGAGGTCGTGGCTGTCGACCACCACGTGGAACCGGTTGGACAAGCCGAGCTTCGACTGGTCGTTGAGTGGCACCGTCCAGCCTCCCTATCGAAAATCCATCAAGGACCCGGCACGTTCGCGACCCACGAGCAGTTCGCGCAGCAGACGGGTGTGTATGCGGTCGTACAGTCGGGTCAGTTCGGCGCCGGTCGGTTCATGTGTGTGCTCGGCGGCCGCACCGGCAGCGCCAGCCGCCGCACCGGTCGCGGCAGCGGTGCCGGCAGTACCGGCGGCTCCCGCTGCGGCACCGCCTGCTGCCGCACCGCCGGCAGCGGCGGCGCCCGTGCCGGTGGCATGCGTACTGGGCGTGTGCGTGCCGGCTCCGTTGGTGCTGGCCGCCGCTTCTTCTTCGTGGCGCCTGCGTTCTGCCATGTCCACCGGGTTGATACCGATGAACGCGCCGAGGAATTCGCCGCCGGCGAGTCGCACCTGTTCGCCGAGTTCCGCCCTGTTGTGCACGACGGTCTGGTCGGTGCTCCCGCCGCCCGCGGCGACCTGTTCGGTGTCCAACTGGGTCTCGATCGCGGCGAGTTCGGTGGCCGGCAAGGTGTCCACGAATGGTTCGCCGGCCTGGCCGCGCACGATGTTGAGCCGTTGCAGCGCCTCGTCCTGCAGCTGCGTGCGGCGGGCGTCCCGGTCGAACCGGCCGCCGGCCGGCTGGCTGACCTGGCCGCCGGACGAGCCCGACGTGCCGGTTGAACCCGGCGTTGTCGACCGGCCGGACTGTGGTGTGGTCGACGCCGGCGCGGCCGGACGCGACAGCAGGCTGCCGAGGCCGAACATGTCCAGGCCCGCCTGCTCGAACGAACTGCCGACCAGCGCACCGAATTCGTGGCGATTGCGCGGGGCGAGCGGATCGTGGTCGTCGGGCTGGGCGGTCCGGGTGGCCGGGTGCACGAGGGCGGGTGTGCCGCCAGTCGTCGTGCTTCCGCCAGTCGTGCTGCTGGCCGGCGTCGTCGTGCTGGTCGTGACCCGTGTCGTGGCAGGGGCGGGATCCGTTGCCACACCGGTGGGTGCTCGCTGCGGCGCGCCAGCACCGGAGGGGGGGCCAGCGCTGGCGCGTCGCCGGACCGGCGCGCGCCCGGTCCGCTCTGTGGGTACGGATGGTGCCGCCGACTCCGGCGGCACCACCGGGGGCGGGGTGCCGACCGCGCCCCCGCGTACCCACTCCTCGACCGAGCGGGCCGCCGCCTCCAGGCGTTGACCGTCCGAACCGGACTCGGTCGGCACCGTGCCGATCGTGCGCTGTTGCACCACATGCGCCAGTTCGTGGCCGAGCAG
>DATBCR010000190.1:0-1541 GCA_036270375.1 Pseudonocardiaceae bacterium
GACGTGGTGCGCTGCGCACCGACCAGTACCCGCAGCAGGGTCGTCTTGCCGCTGCCGCTCGGGCCCAGCAGGCCGGTCACCGAGCCTTCCGCGACGGCCAGGTCGACGTGGTCGAGAACGGTGTTGCCACGCCGTCGCACGACCAGGTGGCGAATGTCGATCGCGGCCATGTCGCCTCCCAAATTCAACGATAGTTGAAATATAGAGCGGAGGCCGCCTGTGGTCAACCAATGGCCTGTCTGGGCGACAGGACGGGCAGAATGTCCCCATGGCCGGACGCGACACCTTGGACACCTCCGCCCCGCCGGTTGGGCCGGCACGACGGCCCGCCGGTCTCGGCGCCGTCACCCCCACCCGGGCCGAGTTCCACGAACTCGCCACGGAGCGCAGGGTGATTCCCGTGGTCCGGCGGCTGCTCGCGGACGACGAGACCCCGCTCGGGGTCTACCGCAAGCTCGCCGGCAACCGCCCCAACACGTTCCTGTTCGAGTCGGCCGAGAACGGCCAGTCCTGGTCCCGCTGGTCGTTCGTCGGTGTCCGCAGCGCCGCCGCGCTGACCGTGATCGACGGCGAGGCCGCGTGGACCGGGCATCCGCCCGTCGGCCTGCCGTCCGGTGGCGATCCGCTCGCCGCACTGCGCGAGACCGTACGGCTGCTGCACACCGATCCGCTGCCCGGCATGCCCCCGCTGACCGGCGGCATGGTCGGCTACCTCGCCTACGACGCGGTGCGCAGGCTGGAACGGCTGCCCACCATCGCCGTTGACGACCTCCACGTGCCGGAACTGGTGATGCTGCTGGCCACCGATCTCGCCGCACTGGACCACCACGAGGGCACCATCACGCTGATCGCGAACGCGGTCAACTGGGACGACTCGCCGGAACGCGTGGACGCCGCGTACGACGCCGCCGTCGCCCGCCTTGACGCGATGACCCGCCAGCTCTGCACCGGCACCACCCCGACGGTCGCCGTGTACGACAGCCCGAAGCCGGAGTTCCGCCGCTGCCGCACGCCCGCGGAGCACCACGCCGCCGTGGAGACCGCGAAAGAAGCGATCCGGGCCGGCGAGGCGTTCCAGATCGTTGTGTCCCAACGGTTCGAGATGGACACGACGGCCGACGCGCTGGACATCTACCGGGTGCTGCGGACCACCAACCCCAGCCCGTACATGTACCTGTTGCGGCTGCCCGGTTTCGACATCGTCGGGTGCAGCCCTGAGGCCCTGGTCACGGTGCGGGACGGCCGCGCGACGACGCACCCGATCGCCGGCACCCGGTGGCGTGGCGTCGATCCGGAGGAGGACGCGCTGCTGGAGAAGGACCTGCTCGCGGACGCGAAGGAGCGCGCGGAGCACCTGATGCTGGTCGACCTCGGCCGCAACGACCTCGGTCGGGTCTGCAAGCCGGGCACGGTCCGGGTAGTCGACTTCTTCCGTGTCGAGCGCTACAGCCACGTGATGCACATCGTGTCCACGGTCACCGGGGAACTGGCGGCGGACAAGACCGCGTTCGACGCCGTGGCAGCGTGTTTCCCGGCCGGCA
>DATBCR010000191.1:0-7515 GCA_036270375.1 Pseudonocardiaceae bacterium
CTGGTCGCGGCCACCGCCTGCGCCGGCCAAAGCACCCCTGCGGCCCCCCTGGATCCGGCCGCCGTGCTGCCCGCGATCAAGTCCGCCACCCAGAGCGCGACTGCCGTGCATGTCAAGGGCACGATCGTGGACCACGGGAACACGACCTCACTGGACGTCCAACTCAACCGGGACGGCAGCGCATCCGGCACGGTCGCCGAAAGTGGCACGAGCCTCACCATGATCGTCGTGCGGAAAGTCGTCTACCTGAAGTTCACCGCAGCGCTGATGAAGGCCAACGGCGTCGATCCGGCCGGCCCCGCCGGCGCGCTGCTGTTGAACAAATGGGTGTCGTCCGAGTCCAAGGTGCTGTCCGGAACCGGCCTCGTCGCCGGTGTCAAACCGCTGGTCGACTACACCACGTTCACGACCACCCTGCTCAACAACCTCGGCACTGCCACCGCGAAGGCGGGCAAGGCGGACGTGGTCGACGGAGTCCCGGTGACCGCCTACGCCCTCACCGACGGCACCACCGTGGACATCGCCGCCGCCAGCCCGCACTACATGATCCGACTCGCCCCGCCGGCATCCCAGGCTTCCGGCACCGCAGACTTCACCGGTTGGAACATGCCGGTCGCCATCGCACCGCCGCCCGCCGCCGAACTCTACTCCGGCCCGGGCGCCTGAGTACACAAAAAGTCAGGCTTGACTGTTTGTTAGTCTGCGGCCACACTCGGACCCATGGTGGTGCAGACAAGGCAACGCCAGGCCGACCGCAGTCGGGAGACCCGGCGCAAGCTGATGGAGGCCACGGTCGAGTGCCTGGTCGAACGCGGCTGGACCGGAACGACGACGGTGCTCGTCGCCGAGCGGGCCGGGGTGTCGCGGGGTGCGCAGCTGCACCATTTCCGCACCCGGGGTGAGCTGGTCGCGGCGGCCGTCGAATACGTCGGTGCGCAGGGTGTGCAGGACATGCTGGACCGGGCCGCCGAACTGCCCGCGACCGGCAACCGGACCGCCGCCGTCGTGGAGTTCATCATCGACTTCTTCGTCAGCCCGCTGTTCACGGCCGCGCTGGAACTGTGGGTGGCGGCCAGGACCGACCCGGAACTCAGGAACCTCGTCGTCGACCTGGAGGCCCGGCTCGGCCGGGAGTGCCACCGGATCGCGGTCGGCCTCCTTGCCGCCGACGAGAGCCGCCCCGGCGTGCGCGAGACCGTGCAGGCCACCCTCGATCTGGCCCGTGGCCTCGCGCTGGCGAACCTGCTCACCGACGACGGCCGACGGCGTGCCCGGATCGTCCGCCGGTGGGCCGACATGGTGGACGACGCACTGCGGACCGACACGGCGACAGGACGACCATGACCGACACCACGGCACTGTGCACCGACCTGGCCGCCGAGGGCGCCGAACTGGACGCCACCGTGGCCGCCCTCGACGACGACGGCTGGCGCACCCCGACACCGGCCGATGGCTGGACGATCGCCCACCAGGTCGCGCACCTGGCCTGGACCGACCGGGTCGCCCTGCTCGCCGCGACCGACCCGGACCGGTTCGCCGCCGAGGTGGCCGTGGCAGCGGCCGACCCCACCAACTTCGTCGACAACGCGGCCGCCGAAGGTGCCGCGCTGCCACCGAAAACCCTGCTCACCGGCTGGCGGCACGGCCGGACAGCCCTCGTCGACGCACTGGCGGGGGTGCCGCCGGGCACGAAACTGCCGTGGTTCGGCCCGACGATGAGCGCCGCGTCGATGGCCACCGCGCGGATGATGGAAACGTGGGCACACGGCCAGGACGTGGCCGACACGCTCGGCATCACCCGCCTGCCGACCGCCCGTCTCCGGCACGTCGCGCACATCGGCGTGCGCACGGTCGGCTTCGCGTTCGCCGTGCACGGAAAGCAGGCGCCGCAACCGTTCCGCGTCGAGCTGACCGGGCCGGGCGGCGAGTCGTGGACCTGGGGACCGGACGACACACCTGATCGGATCACTGGACCGGCACTGGACTTCTGCCTGCTGGTGACGCAACGCCGGTACCTGGACGACCTCGACCTGACCGTCACCGGCGACCACGCGACCGAGTGGGTGCCGATCGCCCAAGCATTTGCCGGCCTGCCCGGCGACGGCCGGAAGGCCGGGCAGTTCCGGTGACCATCCGCATCGGCAACGCATCCGGTTTCTACGGCGACCGGTTCGCGGCCATGAAGGAAATGCTCACCGGCGGCGAACTGGACGTGCTGACCGGCGACTACCTTGCCGAGTTGACCATGCTCATCCTCGGCCGCCAGCGGATGAAGGACCCGGCCGGCGGCTACGCCCGCACTTTCCTGCACCAGCTAGAGGAATGCCTCGGCCTTGCGATGGACAGGGGCGTGCGGATCGTCAGCAACGCGGGCGGTCTCAACCCGGCCGGGCTGGCCGCCGAGATCACGAAGCTTGCCGACCGGCTCGGATTGGCCGTGCGGGTGGCCCACGTCGAGGGTGACGACCTGCTCCCGCGCGCCGACGAACTCGGCCTGAGCGGCGCGCTGACCGCGAACGCCTATCTGGGCGGCTGGGGCATCGCCAAGTGCCTGCGGGCCGGCGCTGACATCGTGGTCACCGGCCGGGTCACCGACGCGTCCCTCGTCGTCGGCCCTGCGGCGGCGCACTTCGGCTGGGGCGCAACAGATTACGACGCGCTGGCCGGCGCGACCGCTGCCGGGCACGTGATCGAGTGTGGCGCACAGGCCACCGGCGGCAACTACGCCTTCTTCACCGAACTGGCCGACCCCGACCGGCTCGGCTTCCCGATCGCCGAGATCGAGGCGGACGGCACGGCGGTGATCACCAAGCACCCAGGCACCGGCGGCGCGGTGACGGTGGAAACCGTGACGGCGCAACTGCTCTACGAGATCGCCGGCCCGCGCTACCTCGGCCCGGACGTGACCAGCCGGTTCGACAGCATCGAGCTGACCGCGGTCGGCCCGGACCGGGTCCGGATCTCCGGCGTGCGCGGCGAATCCCCGCCGGACACCGCCAAAGTCTGCCTGAATACGCTGGCCGGCTTCCGCAACGGCGCCACGTTTGTGCTGTGCGGCTTGGACATCGAGGCGAAAGCTAAGCTGGCCCGCCGGCAGCTGGCCGCCGAGATCGGCCCGGACGGCATCACGTGGACCCTCGCCCGCACCGACCACCCGGACGCGGACACCGAGGAAACCGCCAGCGCATTGCTGCACGCCACCATCCACACGCCCGATCCCAAGCGCGCCAAGGGTTTCTCCCGCGCCTGCGTGGAACTGGCCCTGGCGTCCTATCCCGGTTTCACCCTGACCGCACCACCGGCCGACGGCACCCCGATCGGCGTCTACCGACCGGAATACGTCCCGGCGACGGACATCCCGCACGTGGCCGTACTCCCCGGCGGCGATCGGCTGCCCATCCCACCGCATCCAGCCGGCACCGCGATCACCTGGCAGCACAAAGAAGTAGCGCCGACACCACTGCCGGCAGGCCCGACCCGCAAGCTCCCGCTGGGCGCGGTGCTTGGCGCGCGGTCGGGGGACAAGGGCGGCGACGCGAACCTCGGCGTCTGGGCCAGAACCGACGACGGCTATCGCTGGCTCGCCACCGAACTGACCACCGACCGCCTGCGTGAACTGCTGCCGGAAGCCGCCGACCTGGACATCGAACGCCACCCGCTGCCAAACCTGCGTGCCGTGAACTTCGTGCTGCACGGCCTGCTCGGCCTGGGTGTCGCCGCGTCCACCCGGTTCGACCCGCAGGCCAAGGCGCTGGGCGAGTGGCTCCGTTCGCGGATCGTGGACGTGCCTGAGGTGTTGCTGTGAAAGACGTTTTCGACACGACCGAGCGGCGGGCGCTGCGCGCGTCGGTCCGCGAGTTCGTGCAACGTGACGTGGTGCCGAACCTGGCCGGCTGGGAGCAGGCCGGCGAACTGCCCCGCGAACTGCACAAGAAGGCCGCCGACTTCGGCCTGCTCGGGATCGGTTTCCCGGAGGCCGTCGGCGGTTCCGGCGGCGACCTGCTGGACAGCATCGTGGCCACCGAGGAGCTGATCCAGGCCGGCGGATCGTCGGGCCTGGTGGCCGGCCTGCTCACGCACGGCATCGCGCTGCCGCACATCGTGGCCGACGGCAATCCGGACCTGATCGACCGGTTCGCCCGGCCGACCCTGGCAGGTGAGCTGATCGGGTCGCTCGCGGTGACCGAGCCGGACGGCGGCTCCGATGTCGCGTCCGTCCGCACCACCGCGGTGCGCGACGGCGACCACTACATCGTCAACGGCGCCAAGACATTCATCACGTCCGGCTGGCGCGCCGACTTCGTCACCACCGTCGTCCGCACCGGCGGTCCCGGCCACGGCGGGATCAGCCTGCTCGTCATCGAACGCGACACGCCCGGCTTCACGCGGGCCGCGAAGCTTGCCAAGATGGGCTGGCACTGCTCGGACACGGCCGAGCTGTCCTTTGTGGACGCGCGCGTCCCGGTGGCGAACCTCGTCGGCGCCGAGAACGGCGGCTTCGCGCTGCTGATGCACCAGTTCCAGGTCGAGCGGATCTCGCTCGCCGTACAGGCCTACGCCACCGCGCAACGCTGCCTCGACCTGACCGTGGCCTGGGTCCGGCAGCGGCACACGTTCGGCCGGCCGCTGATCTCCCGGCAACTCGTGCGGCACAAGCTGGTGGACATGGCCGGCCGGATCGAGCTGGTCCGGACGTATGCCAGAGCCGTTGCCGAGCGGATCGCGGACGGCGATGAGGTCGTCGCGCAGGTGTGCGTCGCCAAGAACACCGCCGTGGACGCCTGTTCCTTCGTGGTGGACGCGGCGGTGCAACTGCACGGCGGCATGGGCTACATGCGGGAGTCCGAAGTGGAGCGACACTACCGGGATGCCCGGATACTGGGCATCGGCGGCGGCGCGAGCGAAGTGCTGGCCGAACTCGCGGCACGGCGATGGGGGTTCACGGCATGACGACGCTGCGCAGCACGCTGGATCCAACGGCCGAGATCTACCAACAGAACCGGGCCGCCATGCGGGCTCGGCTCACCGAACTCGCGGCCGAGCACGCGAAGGCGTTGGCCGGTGGCGGGCCGAAGTACGTCGACCGGCACCACAAGCGCGGCAAACTGCTGGCAAGGGAACGGATCGAACTGCTGCTCGACCCGGACAGCGCCTTCCTCGAACTGTCGCCGCTCGCGGCGTGGGGCAGCGAGTTCCCGGTCGGCGCCAGCGTGGTGATCGGGATCGGCGTCATCGAGGGCGTCGAATGCCTTGTCGTGGCAAGCGATCCGACCGTGCGCGGCGGCGCGAGCAACCCGTGGACGCTGCGCAAGAGCTTCCGTGCCAGCGAGATCGCGTCGGCGAACCGGCTGCCGCTGGTGCAACTCGTCGAGTCCGGTGGCGCCGACCTGAACTCGCAGGGCGAGATCTTCATCCCCGGCGGCCGGATGTTCCGCGACCTCACCCGGTCGTCGGCCCGGCGGGTACCGACGATCGCGTTGGTGTTCGGCAACTCAACCGCCGGTGGCGCCTATCTGCCCGGGATGTCCGACTACACGGTGATGGTGCGCGAGCGGGCCAAGGTGTTCCTTGCCGGGCCACCGCTGGTGAAGATGGCCACCGGCGAGGAGTCCGACGACGAGTCGCTCGGCGGCGCCGAGATGCACGCCAGGGTGTCCGGTCTCGCGGACTACCTGGCCGAGGACGAACTGGACGCGCTGCGCATCGGCCGGCGGATCGTCGCGAACCTCAACTGGCACAAGCAAGGCCCGCCGCCGGCGGCCGACTTCGCCGAGCCACTGCACGATCCGGACGAACTGCTCGGCCTCGTGCCGACCGATCTGAAGGTGCCGTTCGACCCGCGCGAGGTGATCGCCCGACTTGTGGACGGCTCGGCGTTCGACGAGTTCAAACCGCTGTACGGATCGAGCCTTGTCACCGGCTGGGCCGCGATCCACGGCTACCGCATCGGCATCCTCGCCAACGAGCGCGGCGTCCTGTTCAGCGAGGAGGCCCAGAAGGCGGCGCAGTTCATCCAGCTGGCGAATCAGCGGCACGTCCCGCTGCTGTTCCTGCAGAACACCACCGGTTACATGGTCGGCAAGGACTACGAACGAGCCGGGATCATCAAGCACGGCGCCATGATGATCAACGCCGTGTCCAACAGCACCGTGCCGCACCTGACCGTCGTGATGGGCGCGTCCTACGGTGCTGGCAACTACGGGATGTGCGGCCGGGCCTACGATCCACGCTTCCTGTTCAGCTGGCCCAACGCGAAGTCCGCGGTGATGGGACCGGCACAGCTGGCCGGCGTACTGTCCATTGTGGCCAGACAGGCCGCCGCGGCTCGTGGCCAGGACTACGACGAGGCGTTCGACGCGCAGATGCGGGCGACGGTGGAGGAACAGGTGGAGACGCAGTCCGCCGCGATGTACCTGTCCGGCCGGCTGTATGACGACGGCGTGATCGATCCGAGGGACACCAGGACCGTGCTGGGCATCTGCCTTTCCGTCGTGCACACCGCACCCGTCAACGGCGCCGATGGCTTCGGCGTCTTCAGGATGTGACGCCGTGATCACCACGCTGCTGGTCGCCAACCGGGGCGAGATCGCCCGCCGGGTGTTCCGCACCTGCCGGGCGCGCGGCATCTCGCCGGTCGCCGTGTTCGCCGACCCGGACGCCGGCCTGCCGTTCGTGGCCGAGGCCGACAAGGCGGTCCGGCTGCCGGGCAGCACACCCGCCGAGACGTACCTCCGGATCGACGCGATCGTTGACGCGGCACTGCGATCCGGCGCGGACGCGGTGCATCCCGGCTACGGATTCCTGTCCGAGAACGCGGAGTTCGCCCGTGCCGTGCTGGCCGCCGGGCTGACCTGGGTCGGGCCGGACCCGGACGCGATCGAGGCGATGGGGTCGAAGATCGCGGCCAAGAAACGCATGCAGGCGGTGGGTGTGCCGGTTCTGCCCGAACTGGACCCGGATCTGGTGCGCGCGGCCGACCTGCCGCTGTTGGTCAAGGCGTCCGCCGGCGGCGGTGGCCGTGGCATGCGGGTGGTGCGGTCGCTTTCCGAACTGGCCGACGCGGTGTCGCTGGCCCGGCAGGAAGCGGAGTCCGCGTTCGGTGACGGCACGGTGTTCTGTGAGCCGCTGCTGGAGCGGGCACGGCATGTCGAGGTGCAGATCCTGGCGGACCGGCACGGCACGATGTGGGCGTTGGGAGAGCGGGAATGCTCGATCCAGCGGCGGCACCAGAAGATCATCGAGGAGACGCCGAGCCCGGCCGTGACCGCCGACCTCCGTGACCGGCTCGTCGCGACGGCGGTCGCGGCGGCCACCGCGATCGGCTACGTCGGGGCCGGCACGGTCGAGTTCATGCTGGCCGACGACGGTCAATTCCACTTCCTCGAAGTGAACACTCGGCTGCAGGTCGAGCATCCAGTGACCGAGTGCGTGTTCGGGATCGACCTGGTGGCGTGGCAACTCGCCGTCGCCGAAGGCGCCGCCCTGCCGGCCGATCCGCCCGCCGCACGAGGCCAT
>DATBCR010000192.1:0-2004 GCA_036270375.1 Pseudonocardiaceae bacterium
CGAGCCAGCGGCGCGCCGAGGCAGTGGTGCACGCCGTGGCCGAACGCGACGTGCGGATTGTCGGCGCTGGCGAGGTTGATCTCGTCGGGACGGTCGAAGACCGTGCTGTCCCGGTTGGCCGACGCCATCTGCACCACGACCGCCTCGCCCGCCCGTACGAGCTGGCCGCCGAGTTCGAGATCCTCGGTCGCGATCCGGGGGAAGCCGGCGGACGCGCCGAGCGGCGTGAACCGCGACAGCTCCTCGACCGCCGACGGCACCAGGTCCGGGTCGCCGACCAGTTGCAGCCACAGTGCCGGCCGGGTCAGCAGCGTGTAGACGAAATTGCCGGTCTGGTTGGCGGTTGTCTCGTGGCCGGCCACCAGCAGCGTCACGCCGAAGACGATCAGCTCCTGCTCACTGAGCCGGTCGCCGCCGTCCCGTGCCGCGACGAGTTCGCCGAGCAGGTCGTTGGTCGGTTCGACACGGCGCCGCGCGATCAGGTCGGCCAGGTAGCCGTTGAGCGCTGCCCGTGCCTCCTCGATCAGCGGGAGTTCGGCGCCGGCCATGGACAGCACCTGGTCGGTCCAGGCACGGAATTTGTCCCGGTCGGCGGTCGGGACGCCGAGCAGTTCGCAGATCACCTGGATCGGCAGCGGCCACGCCAGCGATTCGGCCAGGTCGGCGGGCGGACCTGTGGCGACCATCCGGTCGAGCAGTTCGTCGATGATGGTCTGGATGCGGGGCCGCAGCCGCTCGGTGTGCCGTGCCGTGAAGGCCTTCGCCACCAGCTTGCGCAGCCGGCTGTGCTCCGGCGGGTCCATGCTCAGGATGGACGGGTCCTCCTGAATCGGCGGCACGTTGCGCGGCACGTCCTTGCCCATGGTCTCGGCCCGGCTGAACCGGGGGTCAGCCAGCACCATCTTGACGTCCTCGTACCGGGTGGCGAGCCAGGCCGCGCCGCCGTACGGCATCTCGACCCTTGCCAGCGGTTGTTCGCGCAGTTCCGCGTAGGTCGGATTGATGTCCAGCCGCGCGGGCGGGCCGAACGGATAGGTACGGAGCGGGTCGTCGGTGGCCGTCATGGAGCGCTCCCCTCGTGGTGAGCCCGCGATGTCCGCGCAGGCCAAAGTAAGCAGATGCTTACACCCCAACGTAGGAAGATGATCACGGACAGTCAATAGGCTGGATCGGTGAAGCAGCCCATCGGGGACGTACCGTACGGCCAGGTCACGCCGTCGGCGGCCGCTGGTCCACCCGTTCGAGGAGCGTGCCGACCGCCCGCAGCACGTGTTCGGTGATCCGCGCCGGATCGGCGTCGGCGAAGTCGTGCTGGTCGAGCACCGACCGCAGCAGGCCGATGCCCAGCAGCCAGGCCAGCACCAGATCGGCCCTGGTCTCGGCGTCGTCCGCGTCCGTCAGCGATGCCAGCACCCGCCGGTAGCGCGCGCCGAGATCGTCCCGGAAGACGGCCGCGGTGTGCTCGTTCGCGCTGGAACGCAGCAGGGCGTACAGCGGATTGTCCTTGGCTGGCGGGGCATCCGGCGCCAGCATGCGGGCCAGCACCCGGCCGACGAGTTGCTCCGGCGGGGTCTCGGCGAGCAGTTGGTGGCTCTGATTGGTCATGGCAGCACGGAAAAGTGCTTCCTTGGAGCCGAAGTAGCGGAACAGCAGAGCCTGGTTGGCACCGGCGAGTGCGGCGATGTCGCGGACCGTGGTGTGGTCGAAACCGCGCTCGATGAACAGTTCCCTGGCCGCGGACAACAGGGCGGCCTTGGTGGCCGTGGCGTCACGGCGCCGGCCGAGTTCCTCGTCGACCACGGCACACCTCCGGTTCGCGCCGCGTTTCCAGCCCGCGCGCGGGACCGCAGCCTACCGAGGAGAACGCCGCCGGGCCGCTCAGGACGCGGGGCGGATGTGCCCGTCGCCCCAGACGATCCACTTCGACGACGTGAGTTCCGCGAGGCCCATCGGTCCCCGCGCGTGCAGTTTCTGAGTGGAGATACCGATTTCCGCGCCCATCCC
>DATBCR010000193.1:0-2842 GCA_036270375.1 Pseudonocardiaceae bacterium
AGCTGAACAGCCATGGCACACAAGAAGGGTGCGTCCAGCTCCCGCAACGGCCGTGATTCGAAGCCGCAGTACCTCGGCGTCAAGCGCTTCGGTGGCCAGGCCGTGAAGGCGGGCGAGATCCTGATCCGCCAGCGCGGCACCAAGTTCCACCCCGGTGTGAACGTCGGGCGCGGCAAGGACGACACGCTGTTCGCACTGGCCGCCGGTGCCGTCGAGTTCGGCATCAAGCGTGGCCGCAAGACCGTGAACATCGTCCCGGCCGCCGCGGCCTGACCCAGGGTCCAGCACAAGGGACGTTTCAGCGTGACCCCACGAGGGGCGGGCCGGCTCATTCCGGTCCGCCCCTCGTCGCGTCGTTGGTGGTAAAGGAAAGGAAGGCATCCGTCGTGTCCCGATTCGTCGACCGGGTGGAGATCCATGTTGCCGCCGGTGACGGCGGGAACGGCTGTGCGTCCGTGCACCGCGAGAAGTTCAAGCCGCTCGGCGGTCCGGACGGCGGCGACGGCGGCCGTGGCGGCGATGTCGTGCTCGTCGTCGACCCGAGCGTGCACACGCTGCTCGACTTCCACTTCCGCTCGCAAGCCGTTGCCACCAACGGGAAGCAGGGCCAAGGGTCCAACAAGGACGGTGCCGGCGGCGGCGATCTCGAACTGCGGGTACCGGACGGCACGGTGGTTCTCACCGCGGCCGGCGATGTGCTCGCGGACCTGGTCGGGCCGGGCACCCGGATGGTGGCGGCGGCCGGCGGTCGCGGCGGTCTCGGCAACGCGGCGCTGGCGTCCCGCGCCCGCAAGGCACCCGGCTTCGCGCTGCTCGGCGAGCCGGGCGAGGCCCGCGATCTGGTGCTGGAACTCAAGTCCGTGGCCGATGTCGGGCTGGTCGGGTTTCCGTCCGCCGGCAAGTCGTCGCTGATCGCGGTGCTGTCCGCGGCCCGGCCGAAGATCGCCGACTACCCGTTCACCACCCTCGTGCCGAACCTCGGCGTGGTGACCGCGGGCGAGTCGGTGTTCACCGTCGCCGACGTGCCGGGCCTGATTCCCGGTGCCTCCCAGGGCAAAGGGCTCGGCCTGGACTTCCTGCGCCACATCGAGCGGTGTGACGTGCTGGTGCACGTCGTGGACTGCGGCACGGAGGAGCCCGGCCGCGATCCGGTGTCCGATGTGGACGCCCTTGAGGCGGAACTGGCGCAGTACACGCCTTCGCTCGGCACGGAACTGGCGACCCGGCCGCGCTTGGTGGCACTGAACAAGATCGACATGGCGGACGGCAAGGACCTCGCCGAGATGGTCCGGCCCGAGTTCGAAGCCCGTGGCCTGCCGGTGTTCGAGATCTCCGCCGCCACCCGCGAAGGCCTGCGCGAGTTCACCTTCGCGCTGGCCGCGGTGGTGGCCGATGCGCGTGCCAGCCGCCCCGTGGTGGCCCCGACCCGGATCGTGCTGCGGCCGACCGCCGTCAACGACACCGGGTTCACCGTGACCGTCGACCCCGAGGACCCGGACGGTTTCGTGATCCACGGCGAGCGGCCGGAACGGTGGGTACGGCAGACGAACTTCGACAACGACGAGGCAGTGGGCTATCTCGCCGACCGGCTGGCCCGACTCGGCGTCGAGGACCAGCTGGCGAAATTGGGCGCGGTGCCCGGCACGGCCGTCACGATCGGCGGCGTCACGTTCGACTGGGAACCGTCCACCCCGGCCGGCATCGCGGCCGTCACCATGGCGCACCGAGGAACCGACCCCAGGCTGGAGCGTGGCAACCGGATCGGCGCCGCGGACCGCAAAGCCGCCCGCCGCATCCGTCGCGGCCTGATCGACCCGGCCGACATGGGCGACGAGTTCGAGGAAGACGAGTGAACTCCCCGGCACGGCTGGCCGTCGCGGCAGCCCGCCGGATCGTGGTGAAGGTCGGCTCGTCCGGGCTGACCACGGCAGAAGGCGGGTTGGCCGCCGAGCGGCTGGTCGCGCTGGTGGACGTGCTGGCCGCGCGCCGAGCCGAGCACACCCAGGTGGTGCTGGTGTCCAGCGGTGCCATCGCGGCCGGGCTCGCGCCGCTCGGCCTGGCCCGTCGCCCCCGTGACCTGGCCACCCAGCAGGCCGCGGCCAGCGTCGGCCAGTTGACGTTGGCCCACGCGTACGCGGAGGCGTTCGGCCGGCACCGGCTGACCGTCGGGCAGGTGCTGCTCACCGCGGACGACGTGATCCGCAGGGCGCACTACCGCAACGCGCAGCGCACGTTCTCCCGTCTGCTCGCGCTGGGCACGGTCCCGGTGGTGAACGAGAACGACACGGTCGCCACGGACGAGATCAAGTTCGGCGACAACGACCGGCTGGCGGCCTTGGTGGCCCACCTGGTCGGCGCGGACGCCCTGGTCCTACTGTCCGATGTGGACGCTCTCTACGACGCCGACCCCCGCCTCGGCGCCGCCCGCAGGATCACCGAGGTGGCCGGCGTCGCGGATCTGGACGGCGTGAAAGCCGGCACCGACGGGGCGTCCGGACTTGGCACCGGCGGCATGGCGTCCAAACTGGCCGCGGCGCGACTGGCCTCGGCGGCGGGTATTCCCGTTCTGCTGGCGGCGGCTGCGCAGGCCGAGCGGGCACTCCGGCTCGCGGACGTGGGCACCGCGTTCGCACCGACCGGCAGCCGCCTGTCCGCCCGCCGGTTTTGGCTGGCATACGCGGCCGGTGCGGCCGGACGGCTGCGATTGGACGACGGCGCCGTCACCGCAGTGGTCGGCCGGCGCCGGTCGCTGCTCGCCGCCGGGATCACCGCGACCGAGGGCCGGTTCGAGGCCGGCGACGTCGTCGAACTGGTCGACCCGGCCGGCCGGGTGGTGGGCAGG
>DATBCR010000194.1:0-1959 GCA_036270375.1 Pseudonocardiaceae bacterium
GACCCGGCCGCACCGATGGCGGCGGCGACGGCGAACGAGTCCAACCCCAGCGGCAGCACGAACGCGATGAGCTTGAGTATCACCGGGCGACCACGCTCCAGCCCGCCGTAGCGGGCTCGGGGAGTACACCACGCCACACCACGTCAGGCCGCGCGGCCGGTTCGGGTTCGGTCACCGGGACAGTCTGGCGAACCGCCCATGACAACGCCGATACCGGCTGGCCCAAGACTGAATGGACAGTGCGCTGGCACGCCGGCGAGCGATTGGTCACCCGGGGTGCGACCGGCTCGCATCCCGGGTGACCAACGATCAATGCGCCGTCACCAAGACCTCAGCGCTGGGCAGGTTTACCGTTGCCGCGCCGGTGTTCGACGCGCGTAGCGCGCCGCCGGCTACCGCCAGACCACCTGCCGTGTACATTCCTTCGTCGAACGCCTCGCCGTTGGTGGGTGCCTTGCCGACGGCGAAGATCGCGTATGCCTTGCCGTTCAGGATCGAGCTGGACATGTAGTCGCCGACCATCGATCCCTGTGTGGTGCTGGCGATCTGCGCCAGACCCATCGGGCCGGCCACCGTCTGCGCCGCGCTCCACGACGACCCACCGTTGGTCGACGACACGTACCCGACCTCCAACTGGCACGTCGCCGCCGTGCAGTTCGCGACCGGATAGAAGTAGTAGTACAAACCGATGCGCGCCGTCGTGCCGGACGTCGTCCTGTCGACGCCGATGCCCGGGATAAAATGGTCCATACCACTGGTGATCGCGTCGATCGGGATCCGGGTCACCGCGCTCCACGTCGTGCCGTCGGTTGACGTCGAGTACACGACATCGTTGGCCGGGCAACCACTCCGGAACCGGCAGTCCTGCCACGCGACGAAAATCTTGCCGGCGCCGTCGATCTCCGCCGTCGGCAGGCCGCCGCCGTCACGCAGGTTGCCGTTCGCGGTGTGGACGGTCACGTTGGCCACCAGCCTGCTCGCCGTCCAACTTGTACCACCATTGGTCGACGTGAACGCCCGGATCGCGGACCCGTTGGCGGAGTACGGCACCACGACCGTGCCATTGGGCTGCACGAGCGGCTGGCCGCCGAGCCCGGACGGCCGGCGCGACGGGGCGATCGCCGCGGACCACGAGGCACCGCCGTTGGTCGACGTGCTCATCACGACCGAGTTGCCCGACGACGTGATGTCGACCTCGACATAGCAGTTGCCGAAGTGCGGGCTGGTCGACGTCGTGTCGCAGACGATCCAGTCCTTGTCGAACTGCCGGCCGTCGTTGCCGACCGCGACAACCGGGTTCTGCCAAGTAATACCGTCCGTCGAGCTGCTGACCGAGACACCGACGCCGTTACCGTTCGCGTCGATCACCAGACCGGAGATCAACCACTTGCCGTGCTTGGGATCGAACGCCACCGCCGGGTCACTCACCCGGCCGAACGTGCCGCCACCTTGAAACACCGTGATACCCGGCAACATCCCGTGCTGCCACGTCACGCCACCGTCGGTCGACGTGTCGAAGCCGGTGTCCGAACCGCCGCCGTCGGTGAACCGGCCGACCTGCGACGCGCCGACAATCGTGTTGCCCCAGGCGAACGTGTCCGGTTCGACCTCGGTAGCGTGCTGGCTGGTGGCGTTGGTGAACGGATCGGTGCTGACCTGCGTCAACGTAACGACAGCGGGCGCGGCGCCGGCCACCGCGGGCACCAACGCGGCGGTCACCGCGATCGCACTCGCCACGGCAAGTCGCACGGACGTTCTGGAGTGTTCGGCCATCCGAGCCTCCTCGTGGGCGGATCAAGCAGGATTGCTGCTCCCCCAACCCAAGGAAGTGTGGGTCGGCACCACACCCGGAAACACCGACGGTCGGCGGTGACCGTTGACAGTCACCGCCGACGTGGATTCGGTCTCAGCTGACGTTGATCCCGGTGTCGTCCAACACGAACGACGTCTGGTCGATGG
>DATBCR010000195.1:0-3983 GCA_036270375.1 Pseudonocardiaceae bacterium
TGCCCTGGTACTTCAGCTGGCCACTGGTCATGGCCGCCGGGCTCGCCTGGTCCGGCCGTTGGCTGGTGGTCGGCGCGTTCTGCTCGGTGTTGATCGTGCTCGTGACGTTCCCGGACGGCACGACCGGGCTCTACGACTGGGCGTACCTGGCCACGGCGATGCTGGCCGCCGGGTTGGCGGCCGTGTCGCTGGTCCGGCCCGACCCGTTGCACCTTGGCGCACCGGCCAACGCCGTATCGCCGTACGTGCGTTAGCACGTACGGCCTCGGCTACGGTCGGACTTGTCGGATTGGTTCGTTGCGAACGGACCGGTCAGAACGCGAGAGCTTGCGCCCTTCGCTTCACCTCCCGGCCCCGGTTGGTTCGCAACGCCTCGATCGGGGAACCGGGCAGGGAGTCGTCCACGGTGAACAGCCAGCGCAGCATCTCCTCCGGGGAGAAGCCGGCGTCGCGCAACACCGTCAACGTGCCGGGCAGGCCCTTGACAACGCCTTCGCCATTGAGGAACAGGGCTGGTACAACCATCACCCCGTCCCGGCGAAACGCGAGCAGGTGCCCGTCGCGCACCATCTGATGGACCCTGGTCACCGGCTGCCCAACGGACTGGGCCACCTCTGGCAGGGTCAGTACCTCGTACGACCGGTCGAGGACGTCCTCGGCGGTGGGTATCGCACTCACGGCTGCTTACGATGCCACAACCGTCCGTCATCCGCCCTGCGCCAGTCGAGCGATGTTCACGTGACGGGCTCCGTACCATCGTCACTCGTGGATGCTGTAGGCGAGGATGTGCTCGGCGCGGTGTTAGAAGGCCGCTACCGGGTCGATGCGCCGCTTGCCCGCGGCGGCATGTCCAGCGTGTACTCCGGCCTGGACCTGCGGTTGGACCGGCCGGTCGCCATCAAGGTGATGGAGTCGAAGTTCGCGCAGGACCGGTCGTTCATCGAACGGTTCGAGCGGGAGGCGCGGGCGGCGGCCAAACTGCACCATCCGGGTGTCGTCGCCGTGCATGACCAGGGTGTCGACGGTGAGCACGTCTACCTGGTGATGGAACTCGTGTCCGGCGGCACCCTGCGCGATCTGCTGCGTGAGCGCGGCGTGCTGCCGGTGCCGATGGCGATGAGCGTGCTCGAGCCGATGCTGTCCGCCCTCGCGTCGGCGCACCGGGCGGGTCTCGTGCACCGGGACGTGAAACCGGAGAACGTGCTGATCGGGCAGGGTGGCACGGTCAAGGTGGCCGATTTCGGCCTGGTCCGGGCGATCGCGACGGCCAGCACGACGAGCGACAGCACGATCCTTGGCACGGTCGCGTACCTGTCGCCGGAACAGGTGGCCACGGGAGCGGCCGACGCGCGCAGCGACGTGTACGCGGCGGGTGTCGTGTGTTACGAGATGCTCACCGGTGTGCCGCCGTTCGTCGGGGACACGCCGATCTCGGTGGCGTACCGGCACGTGAACGACGACGTGCCGCCGCCGAGCGAGGCAACGCCCGGTATCCCGGCCGCGCTGGACGACCTGGTGCTGCGGGCCACCCGGCGGGATCCGGCGCTGCGCCCGTCGGACGCGGCCGCGTTCCTCGAGGAGTTGGTCCGCACCCGCGGTTCCCTTGGTATCCACCGGGTTTCGGTGCCGACGCCGACCCCGGCGCCGTTCAAGGCGCCAGCGGACACACCCGAGCCGTCGGCGACCGCCGGCCGGCACCGTGCCGACAACCGGCCGGCCTCCGAGCAGGTCTCGGCCGAGCCGGCTGACGATGCCGCTCTCGACACGGTTGTCGCCAGCATCGACACCACGCAGTACATCCCGCCGGTCGTCGACGACCGGGACGACCCGATGATCAGCACGATCCGCACCGCGCCGGTCCGGCCGGGACCGATCGGACCGCAGGGCACCCGGGCGATGTCCCGGAACGAGTATGCGGCCACGCAACTGCCACCGATGGGTGGTGTGCCCGCGGGTGTCGGCACGGTCGACCCGTACGGTTCGCCCGTCCAGCGCCGTCGGGACTCGATCGCCAACTCGTACCAGACGGGTCGGCAGCGCGGCCGGCGCGCGATGGTGATCTGGATCGTGGTGGTGCTGGTGGTGGCCGCGGTGCTCGGCGTGGCCGCGTGGTGGTTCGGCAGCGGCCGGTGGACGGCGGTGCCGCAGATCGGCGGCCTCGACCCGACGAGGGCGGAGCAGACCCTCCAGAACGCGGACCTGAGCGCAGCACTCACCCAGGAGCACAACAACACCGTGCCGGCCGGGCGGGTGGTCGGCACGAGTCCGGGAATCGGCGACCGGGCGTTACGGGGCTCCACCGTGACGGTGGTGATCTCGGAGGGCAAGCCGATCGTCCCGGACATCACGCCGGGGGCGTCGCCGGACGCGGTGGCGACGGCGGTGAAAGCCGCGCAGCTCACGCCGAAACTCGACCCCAACCAGGACGCCTACAGCGACACGGTGCCGAAGGGCCAGGTGGTCGGCCTGAGCCCGCCACCGGGCACACAGGTGAACATCGGCGCGTCGGTCGTGGTGGTGCTGAGCAAGGGACCACAGCCGAAACCGGTGCCCAACGTCGCCGGCCAGCCGCACGACCAGGCGTTCGCGGCCCTGACGGCGGCCGGCTTCCAGCCGTTCGACGAGCCGCAGGTGTTCAACCCCCAGGTGCCCGGCGGCACGGTGACCCAGACCGTCCCGGCCGTGGGCACGGTCATCCCACCCGGCGGCGACCACCGGGTCGGCGTCCAGGTGTCCAACGCGGTGAGCGTGCCGACGCTGACCGGCCAGGCGGGCCCGGCGGCTGTGGCGGCGTTGCAGGCACTCGGCCTGCAGGCACAGGTCCAGGCGGTCGCGAACGACCCGAACGGCCAGGTGTTCACCCAGTCCCCCGGCCCAGGCACCCTGGTCGCCCCCGGCAGCACGGTCACCCTAGGGGTGTTTCCCTAGCCGTGATCGCTGTCGCTGTTGTCAGACGGTCAACACTTGTCACACGATGGTGTCTGACGTCAGACAAACTGGCGTCAGCGGGGCTATGGTTATGACATGGCAGACCTGAATCAGGTGACCGTCCGCGAGCTCGTTCGCAACTACACCGAAGTGCTGGCGCGGGTCGCGAACGGCGAGACGCTCGAGATCACCCGCAACGGTGAACTGGTGGCGGTCATTCACGCCCCGGACCCGGTCGACGCCAAGATGCGTGAGCTGGTCCGGGCCGGAGTCGTCCCGCCAGACCTAGTTCAGCGCCAACGGAAACTTCTACAGGAACTGCGCGACAGGCCACCTCGACCGACCGAGCCGGGCATGGAGTCCGCATCCGAAACTCTGATCAAGATGCGCCGGGAGGAGAGGTTTTGATCTACCTGGACTCCTGTGCCCTGCTCAAGCTCGTGATCACCGAGCCGGAGAGCGCGGCGCTACGGGAATACATGGCCGAGCAATCGCAGAGTGGAGTGGTCGGCTTCGCGAGCGAGCTGGCCCATGTGGAGGTTCGGCGTGCGCTCATTCGTCGCGAGGCGACGCAGGACCGCCACGTATACGCCGACAAAGTACTCGGGGACTACGCGAAGTTGCCGATCGCGCCCGCGATCCCAGCGGCGAGCCGGCTGCCGCACCAGCATCTGGCCAGCCTGGACGCTCTGCATCTCGCCACCGCCGCATCGCTTGGCCACGCGCTTACCCAGTTCATCACCTACGACAAGCAGCTAAGCAAGTTCGCGGAGGAAGCCGGCCTGCCGGTGTTCGCGCCGGGCGTCTAGTTCGATGCCGGTTGCTCGTGGTCGGTGGTGCGGGTTGGCTGTTCTCGTTTGCGTAGCGGGACTTCGCGGAGCAGCAGGGCCAGGGCGAAGCCGACCGCCGCGACCACGACGCCGCTGAGGAAGACGCCGTGCAGGGCGTGCGCGAAGCCGTTCAGGAACGCGGTGCGCAGCGCCGGCGGCAGCGCGTTCATCTGGGCTCGGCTGATGTTCATGCCGCTGTTCACGAATCTGCTTGCCACATCGGCG
>DATBCR010000196.1:0-2077 GCA_036270375.1 Pseudonocardiaceae bacterium
GGTTCCGGTTCGCTCGTCGGCAACGTCTACCTCGGCCGCGTGCAGAACGTGCTGCCCAGCATGGAAGCCGCGTTCGTGGACATCGGCCGCGGCCGCAACGCCGTGCTCTACGCCGGTGAGGTGGACTGGGACGCGGCCGGCCTCGAAGGCAAGGCCCGCAAGATCGAGCAGGCACTCTCCACCGGCGACAGCGTGCTGGTGCAGGTCACCAAGGACCCGGTCGGCCACAAAGGCGCCCGGCTGACCACCCAGATCAGCCTGCCGGGCCGCTTCCTGGTGTACGTGCCGGGCGGCGGCGCCACCGGCATCAGCCGCAAGCTGCCGGACACCGAACGCAAGCGCCTCAAGGACGTCCTCAAGCGGGTCGTGCCTGAGGACGCCGGGGTCATCATCCGCACCGCGTCCGAGGGAGTCAGCGAGGAGGAACTCGGCCGCGACGTGCGCAGGCTGCGCGCGCAGTGGGAGGTCATCGGGGAGAAGGCCGCGCCGAACGCCAAGTCGCCGCAGCTGCTCTACGAGGAGCCGGACCTGCTGATCAAGGTCGTCCGCGACCTGTTCACCGAGGACTTCTCCGCGCTGACGATCCAGGGTACCGACGCGTGGGACACCATCGAGGCCTACGTCACGCACGTCGCACCGGACCTGGTCGACCGGCTCAGGCGGCACGTCGGCACAACGGACGTGTTCAGCGAGTTCCGGATCGACGAGCAGATCCTCAAGGCGCTGGACCGCAAGGTGTGGCTGCCGTCCGGCGGTTACCTGGTCATCGACCGCACCGAGGCGATGACCGTGATCGACGTGAACACCGGCAAGTTCACCGGTTCGGGCGGCAACCTCGAGGAGACGGTCACCCGGAACAACCTTGAGGCGGCCGAGGAGATCGTCCGGCAGCTCCGGCTGCGGGACATCGGCGGCATCATCGTGATCGACTTCATCGACATGGTGCTGGAGTCGAACCGGGATCTGGTGCTGCGTCGGCTGACCGAGTGCCTCGGCCGGGACCGGACCCGGCACCAGGTGGCCGAGGTGACGTCGCTCGGCCTGGTCCAGATGACCCGCAAGCGGGTCGGCACGGGCTTGCTCGAAGCGTTCAGCACCACGTGTGAGCACTGCCGTGGCCGGGGCGTGCTGGTGTCCACGACGCCGGTGCACGCGCACGGCGGCGCTGCCGTCACGGCGTCCGTCCCCGTGAGCACGCCGCCCGCGGTGCAACCGGCCGTGCAGAACGGGGCGGCCGGCTCGGGTGGGAACGGGCAGCAGCAGGGCGGCAGCAGGCGCAACCGGCACCGTGGCCAGCAGCAGGACCACGACCACGGCGCGGCGCGGCCGGCACCGGTGGCCGAGGTGGAGACGGTGGCCATCCAGGTTGCCGAGCCGCCCGTCGAGCCGGTCACCGTCGAGCAGCCGACTGTCGAGCAGCCGGCCGTTGAAACGGCACGAGTCGAACCGGCACCTGCCGAAACGGCGCCGATCGACGTGCCGGCCGAGCGCGCCGCCACGATCGACGTCGGCTCGCCCAACGGTCACCAGCCGATGGTCCACCAGCCGCCGCCGGCCGTCGCGGTGGCCAATCCGCCGCGCCCGACCCGGCGTCGGGCGGCCTCCCGGCCGGCTGGCCCGCCGGCCGGCGAAGCCGATCAGCGAGGTGAGTCGACCCCGGTTTGACCTCGATCCGGACCGCCAAGTAACCTGGTGGACGGCCCGCCATCCCGGTGGGCTCTGTCATGCGAGAGCCCGGCTCCGCGGTCCGGATCAGTTCCACATTTGATTCGTCCGTCAGCGGGGCGCGTGTGGCCCCCGTCATCGTCGAGTAGCAGGAGACTTCCGTCCCGATGTACGCGATCGTCAAGACCGGCGGAAAGCAGTACAAGGTGGCCGTCGGCGACGTCGTCCAGGTCGAGAAGATCGAGGGCGCGCCAGGCACCGAGGTGAGCTTCCCCGCGCTGCTCGTCGTCGACGGAGCCGACGTCACGGCCGATGCCGAGGCGCTTGGCAAGGTGTCGGTGACCGGCAAGGTCGTCGAGCAGACCAAGGGCCCCAAGATCCGCATCCACAAGTTCAAGAACAAGACCGGTTA
>DATBCR010000197.1:0-6648 GCA_036270375.1 Pseudonocardiaceae bacterium
AGCCGTTGGCAGGGGTGAACGGTGTGGGCAGCGCGTCCAGCAGTGCCCGCGTGTAGTCGTTCTTCGGGTGGCGCAGCACGTCGACGCAGGCCCCCTGCTCCACGACCCGACCCTCGTGCAGCACGAGCATCCGGTCCGCGACCAGGCGGGCGGACAACAGGTCGTGGGTGATGTACAGCAGGCTGACGCCATTGGTGCGCCGCAGTTCGCAGAGCAGTTCGAGCACGCCGGCCCGCAACGACACGTCCAGCATGCTGACCGGTTCGTCGGCCACCAGCAGCGTCGGGCGCGGCGCCAGCGCACGGGCGATGACGACGCGCTGCCGCTGGCCGCCGGACATCTGGTGCGGCAGCTTGCCGGCGAACTGGGCCACCGGTGTGAGCCCGACCGTGGTGAGCAGTTCGTCCACCCGGCCGTGTGCGTCGCGTTCGGTCATGCCGTGGTAGTTGACCAGCGGCCGTGTCAGCACGTACCGCACGGTGTGCAGCGGGTTCAGCGCGGCGTACGGGTCCTGGAAGACCAACTGCACCTTGCCGCGGTACCGACGCAGTTCCTTGCGGCGCAGGCGATCCACCCGGACGCCGTGGTACGTGACCGAGCCGCTGTCCTGGCGTTCCATCCCGGTGACCATCCTGGCGATGGTGCTCTTGCCGCTGCCGCTCTGCCCGACGAGCGCCACCGCCTCGCCGGGTTCGATGGCGAACGACACGTGGTCGCAGGCCACCGCGGCCGGCTCGCCGCGCCCGCGTCCCGGGTACCGCTTGCTGACGTCCGCGACGACAAGGCTCACGACGACGCTCCCCGGGTGGTCACGTAGCAGGCCGCCGAGGAGCGTGGCCGGATCGACGCCAACGGTGGCTCGGCGCCGCCGCAGCCGGGTTCGGCCAGCGGGCAGCGCGGCTGGTAGGAGCAGCCACCCGAGGGTTGCGACAGATCGGGTGGGCTGCCCGGGATGCCGGCCACCCGCACGTGCTCGGCGCGTGGATCCGCGTAGCAGCCAAGCAATGCGCGTGTGTAGGGATGCACGGGATCGCGGATCATGTCGGCGGACGGCTGGTCCTCGACGATCCGGCCGGCGTACATCACCAGCACCCGGTCCGCCGACTCCAGCACGAGACCGAGGTCGTGACTGATCAGCAGCGCGCTGAACCCGACTTCGCGCTGGAGTTCCTTGATCGTGTCGATGACCGCCTTCTGCACCAACACGTCCAGTGCCGTGGTCGGTTCGTCGAACACCACGAGGCGCGGTTCCAACGCCAGCACGAGCCCGATCACGACGCGTTGCCGCATCCCGCCGGACAGTTCGTGCGGATACCGGCGCAGTGTCGTGGCCGGCAGGTGCACCCGCGCCAGCAGTTCCGTCGCCCGAGCACGCACCAGGGCCTTGCTGATGCGCTCGTGTGCGCGCAGCACGTCCAGGAAATGGTCGCCAACCGTGCGCACCGGATTGAGCGCGTTCATGCCGCTCTGCAACACAAGCGCGAATCCACGCCTGCGCATCCGGCGCAGCCGCTCGCCGGACAGCGACGCGATGTCGGTGCCGCCGAACAGCACCCGGCCGGACGCAAGACGGGCCGGCGGGCGCAGCATCCTGGTCAGGGCGTAGCCGAGGGTCGACTTGCCGCAGCCGGACTCGCCGACCAGTCCGACGAACTCGCCGTCGTCGATGCGCAGCGACACGTCCCGCACCGACCGCACACGTGCCTGCGCGTCGGCCGGCTCGTACACCACGCCGAGGTTCTCGACCGACAGCAGGGTCACGGTGCGACTCCTTCGCGCAGGCGCGGATTGGACAGCGCGTCCACACCGAAGTTGATCAGCGACAGCGACGCCGCGAGCAACGCGATGGCAAGGCCAGGGGCCAGGATCTGGGCCCACTGGCCGGTGAGCAGCGCGCTGTCGTTCTGCGCCCAGAACAGCATCGTGCCCCAACTCACCGTGTCCGGACTGCCGAGGCCGATGAACTCCAGCCCCGCCTCGCCGAGCACGGCGGCCGTCGCCGCGCCGAGAAAGCTCGCCGCGACCAGCGACACCATGTTGGGCAGGATCTCCCGGAACACGATGCGGTGCGGCCGCTCGCCGCTGAACTCGGCCGCGGCCACGAAGTCCCTCGTGCGCAACGTTGCCGTCTGGGCACGCAGCACGCGCGCACCCCACGCCCACCCGGTGAGCACGACGACGAGCACGATCACCCCGACACCGCGGCCCGGCAGGTAGGTCGCGATCACGATCATCAGCGGCAGCGCGGGGATCACCAGGAACAGGTTGACGACGAAGTTGATCGTCTCCTCGGCCACGCCGTGCAGGTAGCCGGCGAACAGGCCGACCGCGATCGCGATCGCCGTGGCCAGCACGCCGGCCGCGAACGCCACCAGCAGCGACACCCGCGCCCCGAACAGCAGTCGGGCCAACGCGTCCTGGCCGGAACCCGTGGTGCCGAGCCAGTGTGCCGCGCTCGGTCCCAGTGACCGGCCGAAACCGGTGTCCGTCGGCGAATACGGCGCGACCAGTGGCGCGAAGATCGCCACCAGCACCATCACCAGCAGAATTCCCGCGCCAATCCTGGCCATCCGGTTGGCCAGCACGGTGTTCGCCGCGCGCAGGAACAGGTGCAGCGGGCGGGGAAGCCGGGATCCACGCACTCGCGCGACAACCGGTGCGATTGGTGTGGCCAGCGGATCCGCCGGTGCGTTCATGCGCGCCTCGCTCTCGGGTCGAGCAGGCCGTAGAGCAGGTCCACGATCAGGTTCGCCACCAGCACGCTCAGCGTGATCACCAGGAACAGGGCCTGCATGAGCGGGAAGTCCTCGTTCACGACCGCGTTGTAGAGCAGGTAGCCGACACCGGGATACGCGAACACCACCTCGGTGAGCAGCGATCCACCCACCACGAGACCCAGCGCCATGCCGAACGCGGTGACGCTGGGCAGCAGGGCGTTGCGGGCCGCGTACCGCAGCGCCACCGTCCGGCCGCGCAGGCCGTTGGCCTCGGCGAACGTGACGTAGTCCGCGCCCAACGTGTTGATCATGTTGTTGCGCATGCCGAGCAGCCAGCCGCCCAGCCCACTGACCAGGATCGTCACCGCAGGCAGGACGCTGTGGAACGCGGCGTCCACAATGAACGAGAACGACCAGTTGGGCGACGTGTCGGCCTGGTAGCCGCCCTTGATCGGGAACCAGTTCAGCTTGAACGCGAACACGAACAGCAGCAGCAGCGCCGTCCAGAAATACGGGAACGCCGACGTGAACGTGCTGCCGACGGTGGCCACCCGGTCCACCGCGCTCCCCTGTTTGGCCCCGACCATCCCGCCGCCGCGCCGCCAGGCCGCCAGCACGCCGAGCAGCGTGCCGACGACGAAGGCGAGCACGGTCGCGAACCCGACCAGCACCAGGGTCCACGGCAGCGCGGTACGGATCAGCGACACCACCGACGCCGGGAAGTACGTGTACGAGACGCCGAACCGGCCGTGTACCGCATCGTCCAAATAGGACACATACTGCGACCACACGCTGCCGTGCGGCACGCCGAGGGTGTCCTCGATGGCCTGCTTCTGTGCCGGGCTGACCGGACCGTTGCCGGCCAGCTTCGCCAGTGCAGCGTCCGCCGGGGTGCCGGGCATCAGGCGCGGCAGGAAGAAGTTCACCGTCACCGCGGCCCACAGCGTGACCACGAACGTGATCAGCTTGCGCACGATCGGATGCATGGCCGCCTCGCTACTACGCTGCCCGCAGGTGCGTGACGATCATCAGTGGCGGCGCCCCGTACGGCGCGGGCGGCGCGTACGGATCGCTGGCGTCCGGCCAGTTGGTGAACTGCTTCGTCGAGAACTCGCCCCATGTCGCGCCGTAGAACAGCGTGAGCACCGGAACCTGTTGGTACATCACCTGTTCCAGGCGGTGCACGCCGTCCTGTTGGCGCGCCGGCGACGTCGCACCGCGCAACTGCGCCAGCAGCGCGTCCACCGGCGGACTGCTGAACCGGACGAAGTTGGACGCGGCGGTCTGGCCGACCGGCGCGGTCTGCGCGCTGCCGAGCGTGTTGAAGAAGTCCAGGTACGGGCTGCCGGTGCCGCCGAACGCGGCGATCGAGGCGTCGAACGTGCCGTTCTGCAGTGCCTGGTTGTAGGCCGCGTACTCCGGGGTCTGGATGGTGACGGCGATACCCGCCGCGCGCAACTGCTGCTCGATGGTCTGCGCGCCCTGCAACCAGTCGGTGAAGCCGTTGGGTGTCTGCAGCGTCATGGTGACCTGCTTGCCGTCCGGCCCGACCAGCATGCCGCCCCGCACCGTGTACCCGGCCTGCGCGAACAGCCCGGTGGCCTTCGCCGTGTCCTGGCCGACGACGCCCGCGCCGGGCAGCGACGGGTCAAGCCAGCCGCTCAGATTGGGCAGCAGTAGGCCACTCTGGCTGGCCGGCTGGACGTAGCCGGCCTCTGCCTTCGTCGCGATGTCCTTGCGGTCCAACGCGTACGACAGCGCCTGGCGGAACGCCGTGTTGTTGTAGGGGGCCTTGGTCAGGTTGAGGAACAGCGAGATCGTGCCGCCCGGCGGGAACCAGTAGTGGTTGTGGCCGGCGTCCTTGGCCACCCAACTCTGGCCGACGTTCGGGATGAACAGGGTCGCCCAGCCGTAGTTGCCGTTGGCCAGTTCCAACTGGGACTGCTGGTTTCCCGTCAGTGCCGGGAATACCAGCTTCGAGGCCGCCACATTCCCCGCCTGCCAGTAACCCGCGTTCCGGACCAGGGTGTACTGGTTGGGGTTGAACGTGCCGAGCGTGTACGGGCCGGTGACCACAGGGGCGGTGTTGGTGTTCGTGGTCGGGTCGGACACGGTCGACCAGACGTGCTCCGGCACGATCACCTGTTGCTCGACCTGCGACACGAACGGCACGTCGGGCCCGGTGAACTGGACGGCGACCGTGTTCCCGGACGCGGTCACCGACCGGACGTGCTGCCAGATGCCCATGCCGTCCAGCGCCGGGTACTTCTTCAGATAGTCGAAGGTGAACGTGACGTCCGACGGCCCGAACGGCTTGCCGTCGCTCCAATGCACGCCCTGCCGGATGGTGAAGTCGACCTCGGTCGCGCCCTTGAGCGCGTGCCCGGTGGCCAGGAACGGCGTTTCGGTGCCGTTGATGGCGTTCACGTACTCCAGCGGCTCGTACATGTACGTCGTGCCGATCCGCTTGTTCGGCGAGAACGGGTTGAAGTTGTCCTGGAGCGTCGGTGAGCCGTTGTCCACCCCGATGACGAGTGTTCCCCCCGTGCTCCCGGCCGCGTTGTTGTTCGCGGATCCGGTGCACGCGGCCAATCCGGTCATGGCGAGTGCCGTTACCGCGGCGCAGGTCAATGTCGTTCTGATGGTGGCGAGTCGGGTCATTGGTTGTTCACCTACTTTGTCGGTGCTTTGTCGCTACTGGCGTTTCGGGGCGTGGACAGGCGGATCCTGGCCACGCCCGGCAAGGGCAGATCGAGGGCGCAGCGGACGCTGCCGTGCACCGGCGTGATGTCCGGCATCGGCTGTTCGGACAGTTGGTCACGGTCCCGCAGGTGCGCCCACAGCGCCTCGTCCGGCCACTCCACGTCCGGCGGGCACACGGCGACGATGTTGGAGTGGTGCTCGTCGATCCTGGCCAGTCGTGCCTGGTAGCGCTCGCCGGCAAGGCCTTCGACGGTGACCGTGATCCGCCGGTCCAGCCTGGGGTCGCCGTGCATGAGTTCGGCGTTGATCGTGCCGTTCCACACCAGGATGTCGATGGTGCCGTCGTCGTGCCGGGTCGCGGACACCTGCACCAGCCCGTCACCGCTGACCGACGCGTCGAGCACGTGGTCGCCCTGGCGCGCCGCGAGGTGCACCGCCCAGTAGCGCGGCTTGCGCAGGTTGCCGACGGTGAGCAGCCCGAAACCGTTGTGGAACAGGCGCGGCGGCCGGCCCAGTTCCTCGAAGTGATCGCTGATCACCCAGTACCCGACGGCTGCCATCCGGTCCTGGGCGGACGCGAATCCACTCAGGACGAACGGCGCGCCGGCGACTCCGTCGTGGATCTTGCCGAAATGGGTCGATCCGACACCCCATTCCGTCCACCACACCGGAATCCCGTCGAATCCGTGCCGCCGCAGCGCCGGCCGGACGTCCAGCGGCAGGTTGCCGTAGGTGTGCGAGGTGACGAAATCCAGCGGCACGTCGTGCTCCCTGGCGTGCGCCGCCAGCACCTCGACCCATTCACCCGCCGCCGTCGCGGGGCCGCCCACCCGGAGTCGCGGGTCGACGGCCTTGATCGCGCGGGCGGCCTCCTCATAGAGACGCAGGTACTCCGCCTGGGTACCGGACCAGAACACCATGAGGTTCGGCTCGTTCCACACCTCGAATCCCCATTCGGCGACCTCGTCGACGCCGTACCGGTCCACCAGGTGCGCGGCGAGCGCGCCGACCAGGTCCCTCCATTGTGTCCAGTCGCGCGGTGGCGAGATGATGCCCCGGTAGGTGAACACGGTCTGTGCGGGGTCGCGGGCCAGCGCGGCCGGCATGGTCGACAGTTCCACGATCGGCCGCACGCCGAGCGCGAGAATCCGGTCGTACAGCGCGTCGATCCGCTCGAACGAGTAGCCGGATTCGGTGACGACGCCATTGTCGTCGTGCAGGATCGCGT
>DATBCR010000198.1:0-4221 GCA_036270375.1 Pseudonocardiaceae bacterium
CGTGCCCGGCCAGTTCGAGATAAGGACCGATCCGGCGATCAACGCGCGGGCGCAGGACGCGTTGCGGCACAGCGGGGTCGTGCGCGGGGTCTACTCGACCACATCGGCGGACATGACGACCGACGTGGCGCACTGGCAGGACGGCAGCGTGCCGATCGAGATCGCGCCGTGTGATGTGATCCGGGCCATCGCCGGTGTACGCGACTGCGTCGACGGTGACGTGTTCTCCTTGCCGCACGGCTTCTATGTCGCGCCGGGCACGCGATTGACCAGCTTCACGCTGACGTCGGACTTCTCGGCGGTGGCGACGTCCGGTGGTACGTGGACGGTGCCCGCACACATCCGTGTGATCGGTGGTTCGGCCGACCTGAGCGTCGTGAGAGGTGCGTTGGTGGTCACGCCGAAAGCGATCGCAGGGGTACGACTCGCACCGCGGTCGGCGCATACGGAGAACGTGCTGCAAGTCGATCCGAACCAGCCGGACGCGATCGAGTACGTGCGCAACGCGTTGGCCGAGTTTCCGTTGCAGGCCTTTGTGGACAGCGCCGACCCGGCGCGGCTGAGCGTGGACCAGCAGACGTTTCTCGCGCTGCGGAACGCGTTGCTGGCCGGCTCGCTGTTCACGTTGTTGTTGGCCGGCGTCAGTTTGCTGGTGCTGGCACTGGAACAGGTGCGGGAACGACGGCGGCCGTTGGCGATGCTGTCGGCGGCCGGCGTGTCGAGGTCCGCGTTGGCCCGGTCGTTGCTGTGGCAGACGGCGGTGCCGGTCGGGGTCGGCGTGCTGGCCGCCACCGCGACCGGAATCGGGTTGGCGGCGCTCGTGTTGCGGATGTCGAGCACACCGATGGTGTTGGACTGGGCGGATATCGGGGTGTTCGGCGGCGCGGCTGTCGGGCTGGTGTTGTTGGTGACGGCGGCAACCCTGCCGGCCCTGCGCAATGCGACCCGCCTTTCGTCACTGCGTACGGAGTAATTCTACAGTGGCCACTGGTGAGGGCTGTCCGGGTTGTCCAGCCAGAGATGCTGGTGGTCCGGGTCCACCGTGATGCCGAAGCGGTCTCTGGTCGGGCGGCCGAGGGACAGCCACTGCCCGTGCGCTGTTTCCACGATGTCCCACAGGTTTCGCGGGCCGCCCTGCCAGACCTGGCAGTGATCCGCGTGGTGTACGTGCCGCACCCAGGACCCGTCCGGATGCACCAGCCACACCGTGCCGTCCTCGGCGGTACTCGCGGTTGCCTCGGGAAGTTCGAGGCCGGCGTAGAACTCGAAGTCGCTGCGTGGGCTGACCAGTGCCTCGGCGTCCAACTCGGTGACCCGTGCGGTGCCGGTCGGTTCGTCCGGCCGGCTGCCCTTGGCCAGCCGGTGCGCGCGCAGCGGCATGAAGCGCCCGTCCTCGGCCAACACGCGCCCCTCGCCGGTGGCACCGGCACCGGCGGTGAGCCGAACGAGCCCGGCACCGATGGGGCGGTGCAGGGTGGTCACCACGAGGCCGCCCGGCACGGTCTGTTCCAGCCAGGGCAACGGAATCCGGGCGACCGCGCAGGTGGCGAGCACCCGATCGTACGGCGCGCCAGGTGGGTAACCACCGGCACCGTCGCCGGCGACACACGTCGGCTGGTAGCCGCAGTCCGCCAGCCGGCACCGAGCGGCCGCGACCAACTCCGGATCGATGTCCACCGTCGTGACGTTGCGCTCGCCGAGCCGGTGGCACAGCAGCGCCGCGTTGTAACCGGTCCCGGTGCCGATCTCCAACACCCGATGGCCGTCCTCGACCAGCAGCACCGCAAGCATCACGGCCATGATCGCGGGCTGGCTGGACGAACTGGTCGGCACGCCGGTCACCGGCCCCGCCGCCCGCGCGGCCGTCCACCGCGTCGGATCCTCGTCGAGCTGGGTCACCAGCACCCGGTCCGCGTACACCTGGTCGAGCCACCCGGGATCGGTCCGATCCGAGGCCTGCCAACAGCCGGCACTGTTCGCGAGGAAGAACCGCCCGAGAAAGACGTGCCTCGGCACCTGCGCGAACGCGGTCCGCCACGCCGGGTCGGCGAGCATGCCGGCCGACCGCAACGCACGCGTCAGGCGGGCACGCCTGCGGGCGGCCCGTGCCGTGGTTCCCGGCCGGTTCTCCATCAGTCTCACTCCGTCCCACCAACGGTAAGACCCCGCGCAACCGCCCGTGACACGGAACACACGCCGGTTGCAAGCACTCCGCTTGCAACTGCTAGCACGGCCGCGTACCGTCGGTATGGCAAGAGCCCGATGAGCACGGAACGGAGGTGACCCGATGGACCACTCGGACAAGCCAACGCCCATCGACCTGGTCGCCGGCCTCGGCAAGGACATCGGCGAGTACATCCGCCAGCAGCGCAGCACGGCGCAGATCTCGTTGCGCCAGCTGTCCAAACTGGCCGGGGTGTCCAATCCGTACCTCAGCCAGATCGAGCGCGGCCTGCGCAAGCCGAGCGCCGAGATCCTGCAGCAGATCGCGAAGGGCCTGCGCATCTCCGCCGAGGCCCTGTACGTGCAGGCCGGCATCCTGGACGCACCGGCAGGCGGACCGGTACCGGAGGCCATCCGTGCCGCGACCGAGCTGACCGAGCGGCAGAAGCAGGTGCTGCTCGACGTCTACGAGACCTTCCGACGGGCGAACTCCGTCGGTGACAACGAGAACCAGCACGACGATCAGTCCACAGTGGAAGGGTCCGATGTGGACGGCAAACCATTCGTAGTCCGGACCCAAGACACCAAGGAGTGAGTGACATGGCAAGCGTGCCCACCATCGAGGACGTCCGCAAGGCGGGCGAGCAGGCAAGGGCCGTCGTGACCACCGCGTTCGAGCAGGCCCGCACCCCCCTGCTGGCCGCCATCGGCGCGGGCGACGTGGCCACCCAGGCCGTACTGGAAGCGGTCAACAAGGCCCGCACCCAGCTCACCGAGCGCGCGGAGCAGGCCAAGAGCGTCGTCGACGACCTGCCGACCGACGTCGCCGGCCTGCGCGGCAGGCTGGACCCGGCCGAGCTGCGCAAGCTCGTCGAGGGGTACACCGAGGCCGCGGGCAAGCTCTACACCTACCTGACAGAGCATGGTGAGCAGGCCGTTCAGCGGCTGCGCAGCCAGCCGCAGGTCAAGCGGGCCGTCGAGCAGTTCGACCAGGCGGCGCAGGCCGCGCAGCACCGGGCCGAGGCCGCCGTCGAGGACGCCCGCGAACTGGCCGACGAGGTGCTCGGCCGGGTCGTTCGGCGGACCAGGTCCGCCGGCGAGAAGACCGCCCGCACGGTCACCGAGGCGGCCGAGGAGGTCGCGACCGAGGTGCACGACGCGGGCGAGGAGATCGCGCACGAGGTGCGGAGCACCACGCGTAAGGCCGCCAACCGGACCAACACTGTCCGTAAGGCAACCACCACCCCGCGCAAGACCAGCACCGACAAGTAAGCGGCGCTCCCGCGCACACGTAAGCCGAACCCCGGCGGGTGACCATCCCGTCGGGGTTCGGCCGTGTTCGTCGTACGCTAGAGCCGTGACCGTTACCGGCTGGATCGTCTCTGTGCTCAACTGGGCGGCGGTTCCGGTTGGCCTCTTCGCCTTCATCCACGCCGTCATTCAGCGCGCGGACGCCTTCGCCGCGGCCAACAAGCACACCAAACCGGTGTGGCTGGCCATCACCGGCGGCGGCACGCTCGCCTGCGCGTTGTTCCAGTTCTACAACTTCACGATGATGTTCTGGATCGCCGGGCTGGTGGCCGTCCTGGTCTACCTGGTGGACGTGCGACCGAAGCTGATCGAGGCACAGCGCGGTGGCAACAAGTGGTGACCGAGCCGTTTGGCACGATGGCCGCATGTGGAGCATCGCCGGCAGCCTGACCGTGCACCCGGCCACCGACCGCCCTGACCTGCTCGCCGCCCCGGTGGCCAAGGCCATCGCCGAGCTGGCACCCGCGAACCAGGATCGCTGTTCGGTGGCGGAGATCGACCCAGACCTCGCCGATACCGCCGCGTTCTGCGCGACCTACGGCTCGCCGCTGTCCGCGTCCGCGAACTGTGTCGTCGTCGCGGGCAAGCGGGACGGCGAACTGCGCTACGCGGCCTGCCTCGTCATGGCCACCAGCCGCGCCGACGTGAACGGGGTGGTGCGGCGACGGCTGGACGTACGGAAGGCGTCGTTCGCACCGATGGACGACGCGGTCGCCGTCACGGGCATGGCCTATGGCGGTATCACGC
>DATBCR010000199.1:0-3867 GCA_036270375.1 Pseudonocardiaceae bacterium
CCGGGAGGGCGTGCTGCCGAAGTCGGTCCGGGCGCGAGTCGCCGTAGAGGCGGGTATCGCGCAGCCCTGGTACCGGCTGGTCGGTGATGCCGGCGAGATCGTGTCCATCGAGCACTACGGCGCGTCCGCCGACTACCAGACCCTGTTCCGCGAGTTCGGCTTCACGCCAGACGCCGTGGCCGACGCGGCCCGCCGCGCCCACCGGCGGGTCGCCGGCTAGCGGGTCACCCGCGATGAGGAAGGGACTAGAACCATGACCAACACCGACAAGCTCGCAGCGCTGTCCTCGGCCGGCGTCTCGATCTGGCTGGATGACCTGTCGCGGGAGCGGCTGACCAGTGGCAGCCTCGCCACGCTCATCCGCGACCGGCACGTGGTGGGGGTGACGACGAACCCGACCATCTTCCAGAACGCGCTGACCCACGGCGAGTCCTACGACGAGCAGGTCCGCGAGTTGGCCGCCCGGGACGCATCGGTGGACGAGACGGTCCGCGAGATCACCACGACGGACGTGCGCAACGCGTGCGACCTGTTCCGCGAGACCTACGAGCGGACCAGCCGGCTGGACGGCCGGGTGTCCATCGAGGTCGACCCGAGGCTGGCGCACGACACCGACGCCACCGTCGCCGAGGCGCTGGATCTCTGGAAGACCGTGGACCGGCCGAACCTGATGGTGAAGATCCCGGCCACCGCAGAGGGCGTGCCGGCGATCACCAGGGTGCTTGCCGAAGGTGTCAGCGTGAACGTGACGCTGATCTTCTCCGTCGACCGCTACCGCGATGTGATGCACGCGTTCCTGTCCGGTCTGCGGCAGGCCCGGTCCAACGGCCACGACCTTGCCACGATCAGCTCCGTCGCGTCGTTCTTCGTGTCCCGTGTGGACACCGAAGTGGACAAGCGCCTCGCCGCGATCGGCACGCCGGAAGCGTTGGCGCTGCGCGGGAACGCGGCCATCGCGAACGCGAAGCTGGCGTTCGCCGCGTTCGAGGAGGTCATCTCCGGACCTGGCTGGCTGGACCTCGCGAAGTCCGGCGCGCGGCGGCAGCGTCCACTGTGGGCGTCCACCGGCACCAAGGATCCGTCCTATTCGGACACCCGCTACGTCGACCAGCTGATCGTGCGCGGCGTGGTGAACACCATGCCGGAGAAGACCATGGACGCGGTCGCCGACCACGCGGTCATCGCGGACGACACGGTGACCGGGCGCGGCGAGCAGGCCGCCGAGGCGATCGAACTGCTCTCCGGGGTCGGCATCGACATCGACGACGTCTACCAGACTCTGGAGCGCGAGGGTGTCGAGAAGTTCGACGCGTCGTGGGCCGACCTGCTCGGCAGCGTCGGCGCCCAACTGGCCAAGGCGAAAGGCTGAACTCTCGGTGATGGAACAGATCTCGGTACAGGTACTCGACGACAAGCTCGCCGAGGAAGCCCGTACGGTCGCCGGCCAGCTGGCCGGCGAGGCGGTGGCATCGAAACTCACCGCGCAGGACCCGGCGCTCTGGGGGCCGGACGCCGAGCCGGAGGCCGCGATCCGGCTGTCCTGGACGACGTTGCACGACACTTCCCGGCCGCTGGTCGGCCGGATCGAGGCCCTCACCGCGGAACTGCGCGGCGAGGGCGTCGACCGGGTCGTGCTGGCGGGGATGGGCGGTTCGTCGCTGGCCCCCGAGGTGATCACCAACACCGCGGGTGCGCCCCTTGTCGTGCTGGACACCACGGACGCGGGGCAGGTGGCCGACGCGCTGGCCGGCGACCTGCACCGCACCGTGCTCGTGGTGTCGTCGAAGTCGGGTTCCACCGTGGAGACCGACAGCCACCGGCGGATCTTCGTCGACGCGTTCGCCGGCGCCGGGATCGACGCGGCCCGGCGGATCGTCGTGGTGACCGATCCCGGTTCACCGCTGGCGAAGTTGGGCACCGACGAGGGCTACCGCGCGGTTTTCCTCGCCGACCCGCACGTGGGTGGCCGCTACTCGGCGCTGACCGCGTTCGGCCTGGTGCCGGCGGGTCTGGCGGGCGTGGACATCGGCGGTCTGCTGGACGACGCGGCGGCGGCGGCCGCACGGCTGTCCGAGGACCTCGCCACGAACCCGGGCCTCGTCCTTGCGGCCGCGCTGGGCACCCGGCACTCGACCGGTGCGGAGAAGGTCGTGCTGGCCGATTCCGGTTCCGGCATCAAGGGATTCCCGGACTGGGCAGAGCAGCTGATCGCCGAGTCCACCGGCAAGCACGGCACCGGGCTGCTGCCGGTCGCGGTCGAGGGCATCGACGCGCCCGGTTTCGCCGGTGCCGGCACGGACGCCACCCCGGTCGCGATCGGGCCTGCCGCCCGCGCCGCCATGATCAGCACCGGTGGCCCGCTCGGCGGCCAGATGTTGTTGTGGGAGTACGCGGTCGCGGTGGCCGGACGACTGCTCGGCATCAACCCGTTCGACCAGCCGGACGTGGAAGCGGCGAAGGTCGCGGCGCGGGCGCTGCTCGCCGAGGCAAGCGGTCCCGCCGAGGCGACATCGCCACGAGCCAAACCAGCGGGCGGCGATGCCGAAGCCGCGCCGACGTTCACGGAAGGCCCGATCGAGGTGCACGCGTCCGCGGGCTGGCTGCCCGAGGGCAGCGACTCGGTGGCCGGCGCCATCACCGCGCTCGCGGCGGCGGCGCCCGATCTCGGCTACGTGTCCGTGCAGGCCTATCTCGACCGGCTCGACGACGCGTCGGCCGCGCTGCTGCGCGCGGAACTGGCCCGCCGCACCGGTTTGCAGACCACGTTCGGCTGGGGCCCCCGGTTCCTGCACTCCACCGGCCAGTACCACAAGGGCGGCCACCAGAACGGCGTGTTCCTGCAGATCACCGGCGCCGCCACGGCGGACATCGCGGTGCCGGACCGGCCGTACACGCTCGGCGTGCTGCAGCACGCGCAGGCACTCGGCGACGGATCGGTGCTCGCCGACCACGGTCGCCCTGTGCTCCGCCTGCACCTCACCGACCGGGTGGCCGGGCTGGCCGAGCTGTTCAAGGCGCTGGCCGAGGTGGCCAGGTGACCAGGCCTCTCGTGCGCAACCCGCTGCGGGACGAGCGGGACAAGCGGCTGCCAAGGATCGCCGGGCCGTGCGGCGTGGTGATCTTCGGTGTGACCGGTGACCTGTCCCGCAAGAAGCTGATGCCGGCCATCTACGACCTCGCCAACCGCGGCCTGCTGCCGCCCGGTTTCGCGCTCACCGGGTTCGCCCGGCGGGACTGGGCGGACGAGGACTTCGGCGAGATCGTGCACTCGGCGGTCCGCGAGCACGCCCGCACCCAGTTCCGGGAGAGCGTGTGGCGGCAGCTGTCCGAGGGCATCCGGTTCGTGCCGGGCAGTTTCGACGACGACAACGCGTTCGACTCGCTCGCCGCCACCGTCGCCGACCTGGACCGGGTCCGGGGCACCGGCGGCAACCACGCGTTCTACCTCTCCATCCCGCCGGGCGCGTTTCCTGTCGTGCTCAAGCAGTTGTCCCGGTCCGGACTGTCCGCACAGGACGGTGACCAGTGGCGCCGGGTGGTCATCGAGAAGCCGTTCGGGCACGACCTGAGCAGCGCGAAGCACCTCAACGGGATCGTCAATGACGTGTTCCCCGAGGAGTCGGTGTTCCGCATCGACCACTATCTCGGCAAGGAGACGGTGCAGAACATCCTGGCGCTGCGCTTCGCGAACCAGCTGTTCGAGCCGATCTGGAACGCCAACTACGTGGACCACGTGCAGATCACCATGTCCGAGGACATCGGCCTCGGCGGCCGGGCCGGGTACTACGACGGCATCGGCGCGGCCCGCGACGTGATCCAGAACCACCTGCTGCAACTGCTCGCGCTGACCGCGATGGAGGAACCGCT
>DATBCR010000200.1:0-1924 GCA_036270375.1 Pseudonocardiaceae bacterium
CCGAGATCCTGGCTGTGCTGCTCGTAGCGGCTGTGCGCCCGGCGGGGCGGGGCGGCGCAGCGTTTGGCCGCGACCCCCGCGTACCGGCGGTAGTGGGTGAGGAACGCGTCGGCCGCGGTTCTCGCCTCGGCGAGGCCGCGCAGGGCCTCCCGTTCCTCGTCCAGACCACGGAACGCCTCGGCGACGGTCGCGACAAGCGACGGGTCCAGCGGCGGCAGGGCCTCGGTGAGGGCGTGCGAGAGCAGCTTCTCGTCCGGCTTCTTGGACAGTTGCGGCTGGCGCAGCTGGATCAGCAGGTTGACCAGTGCCTCGTAGCGATGCGGGCCAAGTCCGAACAGCGTCTCGTCCACGGCACGGCGATAGTCCGACGCGGTGTCGTGGACCGTGCCGTGCCCCGCTACCGCGTCGCGGAGCTTCTCCCTGGTCAGTGCCGTGCGGGTGGGACCGACAAGGGACAGCTCGGGACCGACGCGCTGGCTGGTGATGAAGAACCAGTGCCGGGCGATGCCCTTGCCGGCCACGGCCTTGAGTCCGGCGCCGATGGTACGGAACTCGGCGGAACCGTCCGGATTCCGGCGACCGAACTCCAGCCAGGTGTAGCCGAGGCGTTCCGGGTGCGGATGCTTGCCGCCGAGCAGGAGGTTCCACTCCATCCGCTTGTTGCGGTCACCGTCCGGTTCGACCCGGTGCGCGGCCAGTTCGCCGTCCAGCAGGAAGGGCAGGGTCAGCGCGAGAACCTTGGACTTACCGGTGCCGTTGTTGCCGCGCAACAACAATCGGCCGTCGTGGAAGTGGAACTCCTCGATGTCGTAGTAGAACATGTCCACCAAGCCCGCGCGCAGCGGCTGCCAGCGCTCGCGATGCGGTGTGGGCAACGGCGATCCGGTCAACGGCGGCTGCGTCAACGTTGGCCGCCCTTCCTCGTCGATCGCATGCTGAGTCCGGTGTGGACGGTGGGCGCCCGCACGGCATACCGGGCGATGGCCGGCCGGCCGATCACCGCTGGTGGTTCCCCTGCGACGTCGGCGACGAGCCGCAACGCGCGCAGCTTGTCCAGCGCGATCGCCAGCAGTTCGGCATCGGCACCGGGCTCGGTAACGCCGCGCCGCCAATAGGTTTCGTGCTCGCGGGCCTGCTTGCGGACGTAGGCGCGCAGTCGGTCCACCGGCACCGGTTCGTCCGCCGCCGCACGCTGTGCCAGGTACTCGGCGACCAGCAGCGTGACATGGCCGTCGGTGCGCTGTTCCGGCATGCGTACGTCGGTGAGGTCGTCGTCTGGGTCGACCATCGCGACGCCCTCGGCCCGCATTTCCGCGACCAGTCCGGTGACGTCCTCGATGCGGCGGGTGATCGCGTGTCGCTGGCTGACCAGGTAGGCGCGTTCGTCCTCGGTCAGCTCGTCGTAGTAGACCACCGGGTCGTCCAGCAGTCGTCGGGTCAGCCGGTGGCGCAGCGCCCGGTTGCGTAGGTCGTCGGTGTCCGGCACGGGTTCTTCCGTCAGTTCGCGCAGTCGTTGATCATGGTCGTCCGCTTCGATCGTCGACGGTCCACGATGGCCGGTCAGGAGCGCGGCCAGCACCCGCCGTCGCACGTCGTACAGCACGTCCCCGCTGTCGGTCAGGTAGGCGTCCTCGTCGCCGGCCACCCGTTGCAGCACCCCGAGGCCCAGCAACAACCTGACCACGGCAACCAGGTCAGACCGCTCGTCCCTGCGGCTCAGGGTGAACACGACGCCGGCATCGGTCAACCCGGGTTCGCCTGCGGTGACCAGCACTCCTTCGGCCAGCCGACCCAAGGTGATCTGCGCGTCGGCCCGCTCCAACACCGACAGTGCCAGGCACAGCAGTACGTACCGGCGGCGGCCGAACGCGGCTTTGCCGCGCCCCTCACGCGCCGGGTGCGCACCATGGTCGCCATCGTCCAC
>DATBCR010000201.1:0-2060 GCA_036270375.1 Pseudonocardiaceae bacterium
CGAGCGGGTGCATCCCGAGCACCTGATCCAGGCCGTTGTCCAGGCCATCGCGCTGGCGACCGACGATCACCAGCCCGTGCACTGGGAGTTCTTTTTCCGCCGGGAGGGCGAATTCACCGTCGAATCGGACGGCGAACACTGGTCGGTCCGATCGAGCACGTCGATGATGGGGAACCCGGAGGTCGCCGTCACGGCCAATCCCGAATCGTTGCTGGCCTTCCTGAAGGACCCGGAGACCGAGGCGCCCATCCTGATCGAGGGCACCCCGGCCGCCAAGCGCCGCTTCATCGAACTGACCCGCGCCTTCCGCGGGTCGATCAACGATTAGCCGGAACCACCAGCACATCGGCCGCGTTCACGAACGCGACCCGGTGGCCGAGCTGGATCTCCAGGTAGCGCTGCGTTCCGTGCACATCGGTGTGATCGTCCGGCAGGCTGTTGTCGATCGTCTGCGCGTAGTAGTAATCCGTCGGCGTCGTGCCACCGAACACATAGGACTGTCCTGTTTGGATGGTGTATGGCAGCGGGATGACCACCTTCGGCGGGATGTCGGCCGGATAGTCGGACGCGTCCGGATAGGCGACACCGTAGGTCGGGATCGACGTGCGACCGGATTTCGGCTGGACCACGAACGTCGACGTGGGTGTCGCGACCCGGTGGTCACGCAGGTTCTCGAACCAGACTTCCGAGCCGTCCCACCAGATCCCGATCCAGTCGCCCTGCCGGTCGGCCACCGCGAACTGCTGTCCGGCGCTGGCCTTGTCACCCCAGTCCGCGGCGCACGTGGTGCCGACGGTGCCGGTCGGGTTGAGGCCGGGATCGTTGAACAGCGGCGCGGTCGGGCTCGGCGCGGTCCGCAGGTACACGAAGCTGGCCGCCTGGGCGGGCACCGGCTGGCGCTGCTCGCAGTCGGTCACCGTCTGGATGTTGTCGGCGAACACCGGGTTGATCGTGACGACCTTGCTGTGCGGCCCGCCGGTCGGGAACGTGTGCTGGCCCAACAGGTTCATGAAGTGGCCCCAGTCCCAGAACGGCCCGGGATCCCAGTGCATGCCGGGCACACCGGCCGGCGAGATGCCCGGCACGTCGTCGTGGCCGATGATGTGCTGCCGGTCCAGCCGGATGCCGTAGCGGGCGGCCAGGTAGCGGACGAGGGCGGCCGTGGTCTGGTACATCCGCTCGGTGAACCAGGTCGCGCCCCGCACGGCGAAACCGACCTGCTCGATGCCGACCGAGTGCATGTTGACATACCAGTTGCCGGCATGCCACGCGACGTCCTTGGTCGGCACCATCTGGGTCACCGTGCCGGCCACGCCGTCCACGACGTAGTGCGCGCTCGCGAAGTGGAACGGGTCCTGGAAGGTGGCGATCGTGCCCGCGTAGGACTCCTCTGTGTCGTGCAGCACGATGTAGTCGACGGTGAGGCCCTTCGTGGGGCGGTCGGCGAAGTCGTAGTTGCCGTAGTCCAGTTTGCTCGGGCCGGTCTGCTGGTACGCGGCCGGGATGAACGTGCAGGTCAGCGTGCGGGGGCATTCGGCCTGCACAGTACTGGTCGGTGCGGGCGGGACGGTGGGTGTCGCGTTCGGGCTGGCGGTCAGGGTGAGGTTCTGGCCGTCGTCGGTGTGCCGGGCGGCGCCGGACCGGATCGTGGCGAACACCGTGTCCGCGAAGTCGCGTCCACCGCCGTACCTGGCGACGGCGTCGTACCAGCCGTTGAGGGTGGACGCGCCGTCGGCGTAGGACGCGAGTAGTGCGGCGCCGCCCCGGATGTTGGCCTGGTCACTGGATTTCAACGTGGCCGGGTCGGCGCCGACGAGGGTCGCGGCGGTGGTCAGCGTGTGCAGCGCGGGTTGGTCCTGGTCACCCTTGGCGGTCGCGGTGCCGGCGGGCAGGTCGACCAGCGCCATCGGGCCGTAGGCACCGGTCGTGCTCGGCCGGCCGCCGTGCGCCTCCCATGCGGTCTCGCCGTACGACACGGCGAGCAGCACGTCCACCGGAACGTCGAATTCCGTGGCGGCAGCGGTAAAGTCACGTTGCCGGTCGGTGCTGGGGGATGTGGG
>DATBCR010000202.1:0-8186 GCA_036270375.1 Pseudonocardiaceae bacterium
CGGCAGCCTGACCGTGCACCCGGCCACCGACCGCCCTGACCTGCTCGCCGCCCCGGTGGCCAAGGCCATCGCCGAGCTGGCACCCGCGAACCAGGACCGTTGCTCGGTGGCGGAGATCGACCCGGACCTCGCCGATACCGCCGCGTTCTGCGCGACCTACGGTTCGCCGCTGTCCGCGTCCGCGAACTGTGTCGTCGTCGCGGGCAAGCGGGACGGCGAGCTGCGCTACGCGGCCTGTCTCGTGATGGCCACCGGCCGCGCCGACGTGAACGGGGTGGTGCGGCGACGGCTGGACGTACGGAAGGCGTCGTTCGCACCGATGGACGACGCGGTCGCCGTCACGGGCATGGCCTATGGCGGTATCACGCCGTTCGGCCTGCCAGCCGGGTGGCCGCTGCTGATCGACGCCGCGGTGGCGTCGGCACCGGAACTGGTGGTGGGCAGCGGTGTCCAGCGCAGCAAACTGCTGGTGCCCGGCGACGTGCTTGCCGCGCTGCCGGGTGCCGAGGTGATCGAGGGACTGGGCCGAACGGTCGAGTGAACCCTGATGTGGGGGTGTAGGTAACACCAGGGTCATCCCGGGGTCTACCACCATGGTCCACATCTCCGAAATGCCCGAAGCTCGACACATGCCAGAACACGCGCCCGCACGGCTCGCCGAACCTGACGTGTGGTCGGCCGCGCCGCGGTCGCCGGGGCGGGTCGGATCTGCGGCGACCGGTGCGGTGTTCGCCGGCATCGGTGTTGCCGTGTCGGCCATGGCGGTGCTGCACCTGACGACGGCCGGTCGGCTCGACCCGCTCACCACCACCGTCAGCGACTACGTCTCCGTGCCCGGTGGGCGTGTGCTGCTCTCGCTGAGTGTGCTGGCCATCGCGGTCGCCACGGCCGCCGTGCCGATCGGGCTTCGGCCACCGGCATGGCTGTGGGTGCCGTTCGGGCTCGGCTGTGTCGGCCTGCTTGCCAGCATTGCCTTTCCCACCAACGCTTTGGGTGCGGCCGTATCGGTGGACACGGTGTTGCACCGGTATGCGGCCGGGCTGTTCTTCGTCAGCCTGCCGGTGGCCGCGTGGTTGACCCGGTTACCCGCCGTTCGGCGGGCGACCGCGTGGTCCGTTGGCGCCGGGATCGCCTTTCTGGTCAGCCATGTTCCACTCGTGCTGCCTGGCTGGCCGGGCGCGCATCTGATCGCCACCGTGCTGCCGCGCGGACTGGCCGAGCGCGTGCTGCTCGTCGTCGACCTCGGGTTGCTGAGTGCGTTGGGGAGGGCCGTCCGATGATCCTCGCCGGGATTGTGCTCGCGGTGCTGGCCGCCTGCTGTTACGCGGTCGCCGCCACCCTCCAGCACGGTGCTGTGCACACCGTGACGGCCGGGGATCGGTTGCGGCTGGCGCAGTTGGGCGCGTTGGCCCGTCGCGGGCGGTGGCTCGCGGGGCTGCTCGCCATGGGCTGCGGGGCCGGGCTGCACGTCGTGTCGCTGTCGGTGGCTCCGCTGCTCGTCGTGCAGCCGATCGGGGTGTTGGCGATCGGGTTGACCGCGTTGCTCGCCCGGCCGGCCGGACGTTCGACCTTGTTCGCGGTGTTGGCCAGCACCGCTGGTGTCGGACTGTTCGTGCTGCTGGCCGCGCCGCACGCGAACGCGACAGCGGTGCCGGAGTTGGCGGCCGGTCGGGTGCTGCCGGTGACCGGACTCGTGGTCGTGGTGCTGGTGGCGGCGGCGGTGTCGGCACGTGGTTGGGCGCGCTGCCCGCTGTTCGCGACTGCCGCCGGTGTCGCCTACGGCACGGTGTCCGTGCTGGCGCGGGCCGTTGCCGCGCATGTGCGCATGTCCAGCCTGCCGGTCGGGCCGACGGTGCTGGCGGCGGCGGGTGGGCTGGTGGCCATCGCGGTCGGTGGGGTGTGCGTGCAGCAGGCGTTCGCCGCCGGGCGGGCGGACACCGTGCTGGCCTGCGAAACCGTCGTGGACCCGATGATCGGCGTGCTGTTCGGGGTGTTCCTGTTCCACGAGGCGCGCCACGGCTCGCCGGTGCTCGTGCTGGGTGAGGTGGCCGCCGCCGCGCTGGCCGCGGCCGGGGCGCTCGTGCTGGCCCGGCGTCGCCCGGTCGCATCAACAACCGTCGTACCGAGAGAGCAGGACAATGGACCGTCCACTTCGGATCATCATCGGTGCGGACACGTTCCCGCCGAACATCAATGGTGCGGCACGGTTCGCACACCAGTTGGCGTCGGGGCTGGCCGGCCGGGGGCATGACGTGCACGTGCTGTGCCCGTCCGACACCGGGCCGGCCGGCACGTCCACCATGTCCGGCGTGACCGTGCACCGGGTCGCCGCGCACCGCACGCCGTGCCACCCGACGTTCCGGGTCTGCCTGCCGTGGCGGACCGGGTCGGCGGCGTGGGCGCTGCTGGACGAGCTGCGGCCGGATGTGGTGCACGTGCAGGCGCACTTCACGGTCGGCCGGGCACTCGTGCAAGCCGCGGTGCACCACCAGGTACCGGTGGTGGCGACCAATCACTTCATGCCGGAGAACCTGTTCGGCTACCTGCGGGTGCCCGGCTGGCTACGCCGGTCGGCGGCCCGGCTCGCGTGGCGGGACCTGGCGCGGGTGCTGCGGCCGGCCAGTGTCGTCACCGCGCCGACGCCGACCGCGGTGGATCTGTTGCGCCAGCAGGGTTTCCGTGGCCGGGCGATGGCCGTGTCGTGCGGCGTCGACCTGGACCGCTACCACGCGTCCATGCCGGGCGACGGGCGCAGCGTGCTGTTCGTCGGCCGGCTGGACGAGGAGAAGCGGGTGCACGAGCTGCTGCGCGCCATGGCGATGCTGCCTGACACGATCAGCGCCGACATCGTCGGCGACGGCGCCTGTCGGACCGAACTGACCGAGTTGGCGCGGCAGCTGGACATCGCGCATCGGGTGCGGTTCCACGGTTTCGTCAGCGACACGGCACTCATCGATGCCTACCGCCGCGCGTCGGTGTTCTGCATGCCGGGAGTGGCGGAACTGCAGAGCCTGGCCACGATGGAGGCGATGGCGGCCGGTCGGCCCGTCGTTGCCGCCGACGCGGTCGCCCTGCCGCATCTGGTGGTGCCGGGCCGCAACGGCTGGCTGTACCCGCCGGGTGATGTCGCCGCGCTGGCCGGCGCGCTCAACAGGGTGTTCGACGAGCCGGGTGCGCTGGCGCGGATGGGCGCGGCCAGCCGGGAACTGATCGCCCGGCACGACGTGCACGGCAGCCTTGCCACGTTCGAAATGCTGTACCTGACCGCGATCGGGGTACCGGCGCTGGTGCCGGTCGCGGCCTGACCGCCGAGAGTCCGGTGTTAGCGTGCCGGGATGTCCGCCGAACCCGAACCCGCGGCGACCGCGCCACTGGACGGTGGCCTGGTCCGGCTGGCCGGGCTGCTCGCCGACGGCCACGTGTCCGCGGTCGAGCTGACCACCGAGGTGCTGGCCAGGATCGACGCGAGCCAGCCAACGCTGAACGCCTTCCGCCGGGTGCGTGGCACCGCCGCACTGGCCGAGGCGGCCGACGCCGACCGAAGGTTGCGGGACGGAGAGCGACAACCGCTGCTCGGCGTGCCGCTCGCGATCAAGGACGACGTCGACCTGGCCGGCGAGCCGACCGCGTTCGGTTGTGCGGGCGACTTCCCGCCGGCCGCCGCCGACTGCGAGATGGTGCGGCGGCTGCGGGCGGCGGGCGCGGTGATCGTCGGCAAGACCAATACGCCGGAACTGGGCCAGTGGCCGTTCACCGAGGGCAGCGCGTTCGGCGAGACCCGCAACCCGTGGCGGCCCGGCCACACGCCAGGTGGCTCGTCCGGCGGTTCGGCGGCGGCGGTCGCGGCCGGGGTGGTGCCGGTCGCGGTCGGCTAGGATGGTGCCGGCTCGATCCGCATCCCGGCCGCATGGACGCACCTGGTCGGCATCAAGCCGCAGCGCGGCCGGATCTCCACGGCACCGGCCACGGAACTGTTCTACGGCATCACAAGCAGCGGACCGCTTGCCCGGAGCACCGCGGACGCGGCCCTGCTGCTGGACGTCCTCGCCGACACCCCAGACCGATATCTGGCCGCCGCCGACCGGGCACCGGGCGCGCTGCGGATCGGGCTGTCCGTCCGGCCGCCGTTCACCGGCTACCCGGCCCGGCTGGACCCCGAGGTCTACGCCGCCGTCCATCGACTGGCCGACGTGCTGACCACCCTCGGCCACGAGGTCCGGCCGATCGAACCGGCGTACGGACTGGTCGGGCTGAACTTCCTGCCACGCTCGACCGCCGGTCTGTACGAATGGCTGCCCCGGATTCCGGACCCCGCGCTGCTCGACCCCCGCACCAGGCACAACATCGCCAACGGCCGGCGGTTCGGCCGGTACCTGCTCGGCGTCGCCCGTGCCACGGCGGGCTGGTTCGAACACCGTGTCGGCCGGGTTTTCCACGACGTGGACGTGGTTCTGGCCCCGACCACGGCGACACCGCCACCGGAAGTCGGCGCGTGGGCACGGCTTGGCGCGAACGCCCTGAACCGCGCGATGGTCACGGCGTGTCCATACGCGTGGCCGTGGAACGTGCTCGGCTGGCCGGCGGTGAACGTGCCGGCCGGTTTCACCGCCGACGGCCTGCCGCTCGGCGCGCAACTGCTCGGCCCGGCCGGTGGCGAGGAGCGGCTGATCAGCCTTGCCGCACAACTGGAACAGGCCGAACGCTGGGTCGACCGCCGGCCACCGGAAACGTTTGCCTCGGCGGCCCGATAAGCCCCAGTATGTGCCTGGTGAAATCGGGGCGGCGGACGTTGTCGCGCTGGCCAACGCCTATCGGCAGACCCTGATCGAAGGTGACCGGCGGTTCACCGGCAATGCGTTCCAACGGCGGATACTGCATTCGGTGGTGACCGCGTCCGCCCAGCGAACCCGAACTTGGCTGCGGACCCGGGTCCAGAACGGCCACCAGGTCGCCGAGCCGCTTGCCGACTTCACCGACGTGATGGTGGCCGACGACAAGCTGCACGCCGTGCAGCGTCGGCTGGCGAGCGACCAGTTCACGTCCACGGTCGTGTGGTACGTCATTCTCGCGGCCAAGCCGCTCGTGTTCGCCTTCTTCGCGATGATCGTGTCCGGGATCGTCCTGTATGCCGGCAATTTCGGCGATGCGGCCGGCAAGGTGCTCTGGCCACTGGTGTTCGGCGGTGGCACCGTCGCCGTCCTGATCGTGCGCGCCGTCGTCCTCTCGGCCCGCAGCGCCGCGATGTCCCTGTTGCGGCGGATGCGTGCACTGGGCACGGATGCCGAGGGTGTCTTCGTCGAGCAGGCAGGGCCGGTACTGGCGAATCTCTATGCACGCCAACAGGCCGATCCCGGCCCGGTCCCGGTCGTGCCGACCATGCGGCGGCTTGCGGTCACGTTGGTGTTCGCGCTGTACACCGTGGTCACCGTAGCGCTGGTGTTCTTCGTGCTCGGCATGTTCAAGGCGCTGGGCGAGATATGGGCCGCCAAGTATCCGGGGTGAGCTGGGCGGTTGAGTGGACATCGGATGACCCGTCGGCGAATCACCCGATGTCCGGCACTACTTAGTTGTGTCGCCAGGCGAACGCGTCCCACAGGACACCGATGGAGGCCTGGTTGTCTTGCAGGGCCTGCGGTTTCCCGTCCGACCCTGTGCTGCTCACCGAGCCGTCGGTGACGTCGTACTCGGGCAGCGCGAACAGCGGCAGCGTGAAGCCGTCCTTGGCGATGAGCTGGTCGGCCTGCTGCAGCTCCTGCACCCGCTTCGCGTAGTTCAGTTCACCGTCCGCCGTGACCAGGAGTTGGTCCACGACCGGGTCGCTGTACTTCTGGAAGTTCGCCGCGCCGAGGGTGCCGGTCGACGTGTGGTAGATCGGCGTCCGAGGGGCCTTGAACGGGCTGCCGGTCCACGCGAACAGCGCGACCTGGTAGTTGCCGGCGGACAGGTTCTTGGCGTTGAACCCGTCGCTGGTGAAGTCCTGCACCTGCAGGCCCGCCGCCTTGCACTCGGCCTGGATGGCCTGCACGGTGGCGGAACGGCGGTCGTCGGTCTTGTGGCCGATGGTGACGCTCGCGATCTGGCCGTTCTTGTGCATGTATCCGTCGGCGCCCATCGTCCAGCCGGCGTTCGCGAGCACCTGTTTCGCGGTGTTCTCGTCGCCGTTGCCCGTGTTGGCGTAGTGGTTGGTGTAGCTGGCCTCGGTGGTCTGGAACAGCACCTCGCCGAGCGGCTGGATGTTCGGGTCCACGTCCGCGACGACCTTGGCGATGACGTCCTTGCGGTTCACGCAGTCCGACAGGGCGGCGCGCAGTTCCGGATGGGCCGTGAACTCCGGGTTGCGCGCGTTGTAGTCGAGGTGTTCGTAGGTCACGCCGACGCCGGTGATCAGGTGGAACCGGCCGCCGCTCGCGTTGACCTGCTGGGCGACCTGGCTGTTGGGCTGGCCGGCCGCGATCTCGATCTCCTTGTTCTGCAGCTGCTGGTACGCCGACTCGTCGTCCCTGTTCACCCGGATGTCCACTGTGGACGGACCGGCCGGGTTGCCCCACCACTTCGGGTTGCGGACCAGCACCGAGTCGGACTTGCTGTCGAACGAGGACAGCATGAACGGCCCGGCGGACAGGTCGTTGGTCAGGTTCAGCTGGCCGAAGCCGTGGTCGAGCTTGGGGCCACCGGAGTAGAAGTCGGCCACCTTCAGCAGCGCGGCGTGGTCGGCCGGGTTGTGGTCGTTGAGCTTCGTGATGTCCGGGACGCCGGTCGCCTTCTCCAGCACGTGCGCTGGCATCAACTGGGCGAACAGGGCCTGCCAGTCCGCCCAGCTCTGGCTGAAAGTGGTGGTCACCGTCTTGTTCCCGTTGCTGCAGGCCACCTTGCTGATGTTGTCAAGGCCGACGATCGCGTTGTTGAACGCAGTCGCGAGATCGCCGGTGTTGGCCGCGCCGGCCAGCCATTCCAGGTAGAAGTCGGCGCACTCGACCGGGGCACCGTCCTGCCAGACGGCCTGTTGTTTGATGTTGTACTGGATGATCTGCGGGGCGGTCGACAGCACCTTGACGGAATCCATCAGGTCGCCGTCCACCTGCACTTTGGAGACATTGTTGAGATCATTGACGAAGAACGGGCTCGGCTGGATCAGGCCGTCCACGTAAGCGTTGGCGATGTTGAGGGTATTGCTGATCTTGTTGTTGTAGGCGGTGGTCGCCTCGTCGACGGCCAGCGTGATCCGGCCCGCGTCGGGCACCTTGGGCCGGTGGTAGGGCTGGGACAGCGCGAGGGCTTGCGGATCGGCGTTGGACGGGCCGTTGTTGACGGCCTGCCCGCCCCCGGTCGACGCTGCCGAGCAGGCACTCAGGGCCGTGGCGATGCCGGCGACGATGGTAACCGCGCCGGCTAAGCGGGATCTCCTGGACACGGGTCCTCCAGAGTTGCGGAGACGCTGGTGGCGGCCATGCGTGGGCGGATTGATCTATATCGGCCGTTGTGCGTTTCTTAGCCGTGTTGACCCATTTGAACGACCGATGGTCACAGCCCGACCGTCGTTTAGGCCACCGATCCGCGTCGATAAATCACCCGGGAAAACTGTTGACACAGTCCGGGGGTCGCGCCGTGTAGTCCGTCAGGAAGATGACGGCCTCGTCGACGTCGTCGGTGACCAGGATCCATCGTGCCGACTCGCGGCCCCGGCGCGAGTTGTTGTACCAGCGGCGTTGCCGTACCTGGTCGATCCAGAAGTCCTTGTGCAGGAACACCATCGGCGCAGCCCGAGCGAGCCGCAGTGGTTGTGGGTGTAGTACAGGTCGGCCGAGGTGTGCTGCCACCGTGGGCACGTCAGGTATCGACGTGGGCTGAATCGTCCGATGGCGCCCATCGTCCCACCGAGTTCAGTGCTGAGCCAGCTGTGTCGTGCAGGTGTTCTAGCCGCCGTATCCGTTCGTGCCATCGTAGTTGCTCGTTGCGCAGGTGAGCGTAGTCGTCGATCTGGTGGCGCCCGAAGTCCATCCAACGGGCGGCGAATTTCGGCGCCTCGCGGTGCACTGTGCCGGACAGCCACTCGACCAGATTGCGGTTTTGGCTGCCCGTGATCACCAGGTCTGTGAACCCAAGCTCTTTACGGACCTCCTGGAAGTGGTCGGCGTTGATCCGTTCGCTGGGCAGGACGTACTGGTCGTAGGTTTGGAAGATCAGGA
>DATBCR010000203.1:0-1811 GCA_036270375.1 Pseudonocardiaceae bacterium
GGGCTCGCCTCGGCCGTCCTCGGCGCGCATCGCCCACCACATCACCTCGACGCCCATGTCGAGGCCGCCGCCCCAGTCGCCGGTGAAACGGCCAAGTGCCAGGAACCGCGTCTGCTCACCGCCGGGCGCCACGCCGACGCAGTTGATGCCGGCACCGCACGTCACCGCGACTCCCCACGGCCGCTGCGTGCCGGCCCGCAGCACGGCGAACGTGTCGTTGCCAACGCGGGTGCCCGGGCTCCAGTGCCGGCCGGCCAGTTCGTCCGCCAGCCGCTGTTCCTCCTCAGGCAGGTCGCAGCCGGCCACGAACGCCGACGTGTGCGCCGCGATCTCGCCGGTCGGGTCGATGCCCGCCTGCCTCGCCACGGCGGTGACCAGATCGTCGAGCACCACCTTCGACGTGTCGAACCGGCGGGCGTCCACCGATGTGCCCGGTCCGCGCGCGCTGGCCAGCACCGACCCGTCCGGACCGATCAGGGCCACATCCGTCTTGCTGTTGCCGCCGTCGATCGCCAGCACGGCGGCAGGCGCGCTCCCCACTATCACGACGTCCCCTCGCTGACGCTCCGCGGCGTCGCGACCGCCGGATTCCTGAGTTCTGGCAACAATCCTTCGGCTCGCCTCACGGAGCTGGTGTCCCGTCCACCCACGACAGGTGCATGTGGTTCTCGGCGATCAGCCGGTCGGTGAGCTTCTCGGCGATGTCGATCTGGCCGATCAGCGGGTGCGCAAGCATGGTCTGGAACACGCGCTCCCGCCCGCCGTGCACGGCGGCCGCAACGGCCAGTTCCTCGTACGCGGTGACGTGCGCGATCAGGCCGGCGTACAGCGGTTCCACCGGCGCGATCGGCAGCGCGACCGGGCCGTCGGCGCCGATCCGCGCCGGCACCTCGATGACCGCCTCGTCCGGCAGGAACGGCAGGGTGCCGTTGTTACGGAGGTTGACGACCTGCGTGTCGCCGGTATCCGCGGTCAGGGACGCGAGCAGCGCGACCGCGGCCTCCGAGTAGAACGCCCCGCCGCGCTTGGCGAGCAGTTCCGGCTTGTGGTCCAGCGCCGGGTCGGCGTACATGTCGAGCAGTTCCTTCTCGTACCCCGCAACGACTTCCGCCCTTGTCGGCTCGCCGCGCTGTGCTTCGACCACCAAGTCGTGCGCGTAGTAGTACCGAAGGTAGTAGGACGGCACGACGCCGAGCCGGCGGATGATCTCCACCGGCAGGCCGATGGCGTCCGCGATCGATTCGCCTTGGGCGGCGAGCAGTTCCGGCAGCACGTCCTTGCCGTCGAGGTAGACGGCGCGTTCCCAGGTGAGATGGTTCAGACCGACGTGGCCGAGGCTGATCGCCTCCGGCGCGACACCGAAGTGCGCCGCGAACACGCGCTGGAAACCGATGGCCACGTTGCACAGCCCGACCGCGCGGTGCCCGGCGTCCAGCAGCGCTCGCGTCACGATGCCGACCGGATTGGTGAAGTCGACGATCCACGCGCCGGGCGCGGCCAGTTTCCGTGCCCGCTCAGCGATGTCCAGCACGATCGGCACGGTGCGCATGGCCTTCGCCAGCCCGCCGGCACCGGTGGTCTCCTGTCCGACACAGCCGCACGTGAGCGGCCACGTCTCGTCGCGGTGCCGGGCGGCCTGCCCGCCGACGCGAAGTTGCAGCAGCACGGCGCACGCGCCGTCGAGCCCGTCGTCGAGGTTGGTGGTGCCGCGGACGGTGGCCGGGTGGCCGTAGGCGGCCATGATGCGCGCGGACAGCCCGCCGACCCGGTCCAGCCGGAGTTCGTCCGGGTCCACCAGCACCAGTTCGCTG
>DATBCR010000204.1:0-2070 GCA_036270375.1 Pseudonocardiaceae bacterium
AGCCTGCCGAAGAACCTCGCCGAGGTCGTCGGCCGACATCTGGCCGCCGCCGGCATGCTGATGGACGATGACCCCCAACTGGCGTTGGCGCACGCCCGCTACGTGCGAGCCAAGGCGATGCGCGTCGGCGTGGTGCGGGAAGCCGTCGGCCTGACCGCGTATCACGCCGGTGAGTGGGCGGAAGCGCTGTCCGAGCTGCGCGCGGCTCGCCGGATGTCCAACGGCCCAGGACAGGTCGCCGTGATGGCCGACTGCGAGCGGGCGTTGGGCCGTCCGGAACGCGCGCTGGAGCTGGCCAGGGAAGGCCGGTCCATGGCACTGCCCGACAGCGAGGCGATCGAACTACGCATCGTCGCGGCCGGCGCCCGCAGGGACATGGGCCAACTGGAGGCGGCGGTCGTCGACCTACAGGGGCCAGAACTCGATCCCGCACGGCGCGAGCCGTGGAGTGCGCGGTTGTTCTACGCGTACGCCGACAACCTGGCCGCGAGCGACCGGACCGAGGAAGCCATCCGCTGGTTCCTCAACGCCGCCCAGGCCGACGACGACGGCGAGACCGACGCCGCCGAACGAGCCGTCGAACTGAGCGACCCCCAAGCCGAGCCCGAGCTAACGGTGGTAGACGAAACCCTGTGACCTCAAACGACACACCGCTGGACCGCTACGACGCACTCCTGCTCGACCTGGACGGCACCGTCTACCGGGGTGGCACCGCGGTGGACGGCGCCGAACCGGCGATCCGGGCCGCCCACCAGGCCGGTGTTGCGGTCCGTTTCGTCACGAACAACGCGTCCCGCACCCCCGAGGACGTCGCCGACCACCTCAACCGCCTCGGTATCCCTGCGAAGCACGACGAGGTCAGCACCAGCGCCCAGGCCGCAGCGGGCCTGCTGGTGGACCGCGTGTCACCAGGCGCGAAAGTCCTGATCCTCGGCACGGAAGCCCTGGCCACAGAGGCCCGAATTCGCGGCTTCACACCGGTCCGCACCGCAGGCGACGACGTGGTCGCCGTCCTGCAGGGCCTCTCCCAGGACCTTGGCTGGCGCGACCTGGCCGAAGCCTGCGTGGCGATCCGCGCGGGCGCGCTCTGGGTCGCGTGCAACGTCGACGCGACCCTCCCCACCGAACGCGGCCTGCTCCCCGGCAACGGCGCCCTGGTCGCGGCGGTGGCCGCCGCGACCGACGCGCATCCACTGATCGCCGGCAAACCGGCCCGCCCCCTGATGGACGACGCGATCCGAGCCACCGCCGCCACCCATCCTCTTGCGATCGGCGACCGCCTCGACACCGACATCGCAGGCGCGACCAACGCCGGCATCGACGCACTGCTGGTACTGACCGGCGTATCCACCCCCGCCGACCTGCTGGCCGCACCACCCGACCAACGCCCCCGCTACGTCGCCGCCGACCTGCACAGCGTGCGAACCCCAGCCACCGACCTGGAAATCGCGCCACGCCCGGACTGGCAGGTCGACATGATGGACAGCCACCCCCACCTGCGCCACACCGGATCGAACCCCGAGCCGGACCCCCTACCGGCCCTGCGATCCCTGTGCACGGCCTGGTGGGCAACCCAGGCCGGCAGGACCACGGTCACACCACAGGACGAGCACGCCACCGCCGCCCTCACTGCCCTCGGTATGCCAACCAGCCACTGACGTGTGCCGTGGCGCCAGGCCCGCGCGTGGATCGGCTAGCGTTGTTGGTGTGTACCCCGCCGCGGATTCCGCACAGCCTGTCTCGCCGGGCACGCGTCCGGTGCCCAGCCCGCCGCCCGGCGGCCAGGTCGACCGGGACACCGTCATCGACCAGGTAGAACAGGCGGTAGGTCGGCTCGCCGGGCTGGACGCGCTGCCGATCACCGAGCACGTCACCCGCTTCGAGGCGACGCATGCCGCCCTGACCGAGGCGCTGTCCAGCATCGACAAGGTGTGAGCCGTGTCCCGGCGGGCACGGCTGGATGCCGAGTTGGTGCGGCGCGGTCTTGCCAGGTCCCGTGACCACGCCGCCGAATTGATCGCCGCGGGCCGGGTGACCCTGCGCGGCACGGTGGCCAACAAACCCGCGACG
>DATBCR010000205.1:0-7341 GCA_036270375.1 Pseudonocardiaceae bacterium
CCGCCAATCGCCCCGCCCGCGCCGCTGCGAGCAACTCCCGCTCCGCCGCCTTCGGGTCATCGTCGTCGGCCATCCCGCGCTCCTGTCCGGGCGTCACATCGGGCCGAACCGGGCACGGTCCACCAATGAATTCAGGGAACGCGCGCGGAATTGTTCGACAACGGTCGGCCGGATGAACACGATTCGCGCGCCTCGCGGCGTTGTCCGAACAATATGCCGAACACGGAAGGGCGAGCCAGGCGTGCCGGGAAAGATACCTATTACTGGGTAGCCGGCGGACTCGCGGAGCTGCCGCGTGGCGGATAGTGGTGGCACATCGAACGTGATGTTTAGACGTACCGCGCGGTTCGATTCGGCCGACTACCGGATTTGTTTAGATCCCTGGAGTACAACAGTGGCCCGGCCGCCCATGGTGGGCATGCCGGGCCACTGTTCGTCCGTGTGCGCTAGGAGATCTCGCTTGGCCTGGGTTCGCCGCCAAGGTCGACCATGACCGTCTCGGTGGTCCTGCCGTTGAGGTAGACGGTCACGGGACGGTCGTCGCCGTCGATCAGGGACAGCACGGCGACCTTGCTGTCCCGCATCGCCGACCTGATCTCGGCCAGCGCGTCCGCCACATCACCGTCGGGGAAGGTCCACCGCGACTGGCCCACCATGATGATCCGCTTGCCACTCATCCGCCGTCACCCTTCTGTCCGTGAAGGCGTCCGGTGCCTTCGCTGACGAATCTGACGGACAGGTGCGTCAGTCCACCCGTTCGATGCTGTAGGCGAGGGAGAAGTCCTGAACCCGCCGGGTGCCCGACGCGGGATGCCGGCCGGCACCGAACCGCTCGTGCGCCAGCATCGACCCCCGGTACAGGCCGATCACATTGTGCGCCGCGCCGCGCAACAGTTTGTAGGCGACGTTCACGATAACCGCGCTGACGCCGACGGCCGCCGCCGTGGCCGCCGCATAGGGCGCCGACATCACGACGGCGCCCATTCTGGCGAGCCCGTCCTGCATTTCCACGTTGGTGAGTTCCTCGGCCATCAGATCGCCAAGATCGCGACTGCCGGACATGTCTCGGGAGACCCACAGGGCGATGTCGAGATAGGCCACCGCGAGACCGTGGTAGACGAGCATCCGGTCCAGCGGCAACGGCTCACCGTCCCGGATGTGGCTGAAGCGTTCGGTCTTGGTCCGGTAGGTCGGCTGTGTCTCGTCCCCGATTCCGGTCAGCACGATCGCGTCGACCCGGATGTCGGCGCCGAAGACAGCTCGGTTGCGGTGGACGACCAGGTCCTCGACCCGTACCGCGACGGTGGCCGGCGCGAGCTCGCGAGCGGTCAGCATCGAGCCGGGCGGATTCGGGCGCTCGTCGATCAGAAACCGGCCTTCGTCGCCGGGCGGTTCGAGTTCGAAGTCGATCGCGTGCACGTCATAGCGGACGGTCGAAGTGGATTCGCCGGCCAGGTCCCGGACACGGCCGGTGGCGATCTGGTCGAGCATCCGCTGCAGCGGCGACACCGATGCGGTGGCGTCCCGGTGGACACCGTCCTGTTCGAGCACGCTGACATCCTGCGGTGCCGCGGTGATCAGCACCAGCACGGTCTCCGGCCGCGCCAGGACCGTGTCGAGGCCGTCCGGCCAGGTCAGTGCGACGCCGGACAGGACGCCGTCGAAATCGTCGAATCCGAACACGTACTCCTTGCCCTGCACCAGTTTGACACCCGATGGGGACAACCGGGTCAGCACCGTGATCCGTCCCGTGACCCCGATGTCGATCAGCGACACGAAAACCGTGTCCTCGGCGTCGTTGCGCACGCTGACGTAGATCCGGTCGGTGACGCGCACAACCCCGCCGGAGGTCGGCAGCGGCCGGCGGCGAGCGTCCTGGACACGGCCCCAGTCGAGGGTGATCGACGCGCCGAGCGCCCCGGTGATGTCACCGGCCAGCTCGCGCAGCGCGCTGGCCCGCGCCAGCGTGTTGAGATCCCGGACCACAAGGGCGGTTCCCTCGGCGTCCCCGGATCTCGGTGCCGCGACCGGCCCGATCCGGTCCGCCAACGTCAGGTCACCGGACTCGCCGATCCGGACTTCCGCCCGCCACGGCTCGTCCGGCCCGGCCAGCCGCAGCATGGGCGACATCGACACCGCCCGCGCCAGGTCGGCGAACCTTGGGTCGCCCTCCGCGATGGCGACCGGAATGGCCGGCGCAACCGCGGTGACCCGGTGCGCCCGCGCACCGAGCGGCACGTGTGTCCATCCATTGTGGAATGTCACGGTCCCTTCCGCGGCCAGTGGTTCGACCAGGTCGACAAGCAGATCACCGACCTTCGCCCCGGCGAGGAGTTCGGTCGTGCCGGGTGGCATGACGGCGAAGGCGTCCCCGCGCCGCACCCCGAGCAGCGACGCGCATTCGAGGCGGACGCGATCACCGGGGATCGCGGTCACGCGCAATGTGGACAGCGGGTCGTCCTCGACGACGTCGAACAGCAGTCGGCGGGCCGGGCCCTCCAACTCCGGTCGCTGGAACGGTGACAGGGCCAGCACGCGCCGACGCACCCGGTCCATGATCGTCGCCCAGCTGACCTGCTCGGTGCCCACTTCGGCGAGGGCCATCGTCAGCGACTCGGTCAGGATGCCGATGTGCTGCCCATCGTGGCCCTGGTACTCGAACGCCGACTGCTCGGGCGCGCAGGCGACGATCCGCACCGCGTTCGGATTCCCGGTGGGCACGAGCAGATCGGTGCGCAACAGTCCGTCGCGCCGGAGCCGGTCGACGTGCGCGCGGAGCCGGTCGTACGGGGCCAGTCGGGAAAGAGCTCTGACCCGCAGGTTCGGGTCGCGCGACATGTGCGCTGCGTGACAGCAGTCCAGCACCACCGTGGCATTGCCCGTCTTGCGCGTCAGTCGGGCGAGTAATACGGACAGTTCCACGGAGGTGATGCCTCGGAAGTCGTCCGGCTGCGAGTCGTGGTAGTCGACCGGTGCGATGAACTGCATGTCCATCAGTCCGGGTCCGGGGACGCCGGCGCCGGGCGGCGCGACGAAACCACCGTGTCCGCTGTAGTAGACCACTGCCGCGTTCCCCGACTCGGTGGTGTCGATGAGCCGTTCGTACGCGGCGAGGATGCCGGCGCGGGTCGCCTGCTCCCCGACACACCGCCGCACGGTCAGGCCACGGGACGCCAGTGCCTTCGCCATCGCGTCGATGTCGTTGGCCACACCGGACAGTCCGTCGAGTTCGGCGCCGATGAGCAGTGCTGTACCGGGCATGGTGTGACCTCTGTCGCGGTTGTCAGTCGCCGGCCGGATCGTCGAGGCGGGCGAAGAAGTGGGTGCGATGAGCCAGCACGATCGCCTGTGGCCGGCTGACGTCGAGCTTGGCGAGGATGTTGCGGATGTGCACGGCGACCGTGCTGTCCGCGATGGTCAATGTGTTGGCGATGTCGTGGTTGCTGAGGCCGTCGGCGAGCATCCGGTACACCTCCAGTTCCCTCGGCGTCAGGTGCGGGCGGTCCCAGCTCTCGTTGTCGTCCGGGGAAGTCCGCGCAGCGGGGACCAATTTCTCGATCTCGGTGCGCAGCGGTTCGGCGTGCAACCGTTCGGCCACGTGGTATGCCGCGCGCGCGGGCCGGGCGGCGCCCACCCGGTCACCGGCGAGGACACACGCGACGGCACAGCGCCATCGGGCGTACGCGGCCGGGTAGGGGCGGCCGAGGTCGTCCCAGGCGGCCGCGATGCCTTCCCAGGCCGTCGGCGAATCGGTGCCGAGCGCACGGTCGTTCTCCGCCGCGCACAGCCACGTCAGGACCTTGACCTCCTGGAGCGCCGTTCGTCCTGCCACCGCTCGACATGCCTGGTCGACCAGTTCGGCGCTGCGGGCCAGTGTGGCGGCGCGATCGATCTCCCGCGCGCATCGGTCCGCGGCCGCGCGGGTGCCGATCGCGCACAGGCGTAGGTCGACGAGCAGGTTCTCGGTGCCTCGGATCGCGGCGAGCCCGCGCTCGACCATGTCCTGCGCCAGCGCCGGATCACCGCGCCAGATGGACAGTTCCGCCTCGCAGGCGTACATCGCGCCGACGAACCGCGGATCCACATTGTACTGTTCCCGCACCTCGTCGATCAACGCGGTGGCCTCGGCGAACCTGCCGCGCGCGACGTTGATCTCGGCAAGGGTCAGTCGCATATAGGCGCTCTCCAGGACCGGCGGGTGATCCAACAGCGCCTCGTCCAGTAGGTCCGTCGCCTCGTTCCAGCGGCCGAGCAGGAACATCACGGCACTGGCGTTGTTGGCGAGCACGCCGCCCTGGCGGGCGTTGGCCAGACCGAGCCGCCGGGTCCGCTTCAGCCCGTCGAGCGCGACCTCGACCGACCCGGGCAGGTCCCCGATGTGCTCAAGCGCCACAGCCAGATTTCCGTAGGCGCGGAACAGGTCTTCGAGGTGGTCGGTCTGCTCGGCGATCCGCAGGGCTTCGCGCAGCATGCGCACGCCCTCGTCGGCCCGCTCAAGCATGGTGAGCGCGACGCCGGCCGTGTTCAGCGCGCGGCCCTTCTCGGCGGGGGCACCGATCCGCTCGGCCAGCCCGATCGCGCGCTCGGCCTGCCGCAGGCCCTCGGTGTACCGGCCGGCACGCAGTTCCGTGGTGGCGAGTCCGGCCAGCACCCGCGCCTTGACCGCGTCCGGCGGTTCGTTCGCGAGCAGCCGTGCCGCCTCCTGATAGGCGTGGGCCGACTCGTCGGTCGCGCCGGCCTCCCATTGGTAGCTGCCGAGGCGCTCGTACAGTTCGCCACGCCTGCGTGGCCGGGTCGCCGCGTCGACCTCGCCGATCGCCTCGATCACGAGTCGAACGGCCAGCCGGACGTGTCCGGCCCAGCGTGCGGCGTCCGCGGCCGCGGCGAGGACCTGCTCGTGTGTGATGCCCGCCAGCCGGTCCGGGTCCTTGACCTCGCCCCACAGGCGCAGGACGCGCTTGTACTGCGTCTCGGCCTCGTGGAACGCACGCATCTGAGTGGTCACCGCGCCCGCGCGTGCCGCCGCCGCGAGGGCCTCCGAATGGCGACGGGCGCAGTACCAGTGGTGCGCCAGTTCGACCGCCGCACTCATGTCCTCGGCGAGGCTCAGCGCGGTGTCCTCGGTGATCGCCTCGGCCATCTCGGTGTGCAGTCGCCTGCGCTCGCGTGGGATCAGACTCTCGTACACCGCCTCGCGCAGCAGTGCGTGCCGGACGCTGTAGGTGTCGTCGGCCGGGTCGGCGACGAGCATTCCGGTACCGAGGCATTCGCGCAGCGCCTCGTCGAGCGCATCGTCGTCGAGCTTGCACACGGCGGTCAGCAGCCGATCGCTCACCCGCCGGGCGGCGGTCGCGGCCACGCGCATCACGCGCGTCGCATCCTTGCCCAGTAACCGGATTCGCGACAGCATCAGCTCGTTGATCGACTCGGGGATGCGGCTCGCGCCCGGATCGGTGAGGGCACCCGAGATCATCAGCTGTTCGGCGAAGAAGGCATTTCCCTCGGACAGTTCGAAGCCGACGCGAACCAGATCCCGGTCCACCGGACCGATGCCGTTGAGAAACCTGCGCAGTTCCCCTTCGGTGAACCGGGGCAGCTCAAGGTGTTCGGTGCGGCGGGCGAAGTCGGGCTCGGCCAACAGGGACCGCAGCGGATGCCCCGGCATCAGTCCGGTGCGATGGCTGCAGATCAGCAGCGTGCGTTCGTTCGACTTGGCGCGGGTCAGGTAGGAGACGAGGTCAAGGGTTGACGGGTCCGCCCAGTGCATGTCCTCGAAGATCAGCACCACCGGGGCGTCCGCGCCGAGATGATCGAGAACCCGCAGCACCGCGCCGAATATCTGCAGTTGTGAGCCGGACCCGTCGGTCTTCCGGCCGGCCGGCGCGACTCCGGTGAAATCGGCGATGAGGGCGGCGAGTTCTGGCCATGCCGGTCCGGTCAGCCTGCGCCCCTCCGCCTCGCCGCAGGCCCGCACCAACAGGCGCAGCGCCTCGATGAGCGGCGCGTAGGGGATGACGCCACCGCCGAGTTCGATGCACGCGCCCCGCAGCACGTGCGTGCCAGCCGCACGTGCCACCTCGGCGAACTCGGACAGCAGCCGGCTCTTACCGACACCGGGCTCACCCGCGAGTACCGCGGTAATGGCTGTGCCGGCGCGCGCTTTGTCAAGGAAATTGCCCAACCGCTCCAGTTCGCACACGCGTCCGACGAATTCTCCGGCAATCATGGCGCCATGATTCCACAAACCCGGCGACGACCGCCGACGGTATGGGGTACCGGCGGTCGCGCCAGCACCGTGACTGTCCCGGGTCGCCATTCGTGTCTTGTCGCAGGTGGCAGCCAGTTCACGGGCCAGCATGCGGGTCAGCCGGGCGCGCACAATATCGGAGAAACGGTCGAACGGCGGCGGTTGGTCGACCACATCTCACCTCCCGTGCAGCAGAACTGGACAGGAATTGTCATGCCTTTGTCTGGAATCGCGCGCCGACTGCCGGCGTGATCGACCGGACATGATTCATTCTCCGTCCATATCGGATCGCGCCGGTCGCCAGCTCACTTGGTCCACGGCCAGGTTCCTGGCCCGGAACTCACGATCGAGCCGGGCAAGCGTGCCGGGGCGCGGTACGCCGACCAGCCATGCGCCGGTTCCGTCCACGCGCACCTGCAACGGCGGGTTGGCCGGCTCCGCGTCGACATGGGCCGCGTACCGCCGCCGGCCCAGTTCGGTCTGCAGGATCATGGCCTGGTTGGCGGAGCCCCGCCAGATGAGCCGGGTCGGCGCCGCGGCGTCGAACCGTCCGGCGATCAGGACGTCGGCTCGGTCCGCAGTGCGTCGCTGCTCCTCGTCCAGTTCCGCCGGCTGGAATCCGGTGAACAGCAGGATGTCGTGCTCCGCACCGACGTCCGCGCCGATCCGGCGGGCCGCGTCGAGGAAGGCCAGCAGCGGCCCGGGTTGGGCGAGTGGTTCGCCACCGCTGATGGTCAGGCCGGTCGCCCCGCGATCGACGGCGTCCCGCCAGCGGTCGACAAGGGTGCCGACCGGCACATCGACACCGCCGTCCCTGCTCCACGTGTCCAGGGCCATGCAACCCTTGCACCCCAAGGGACAGCCCTGCACCCAAACGCCGAGGCGAACCCCGGGCCCCAACGCGGTGACCGGGAAGTGGCTGCGACTCACCCGCAGCGACGGGCCGATCACGTCCCCGTCCTCGCGGACACCGAGGACGTTGCCCGCAGCCCGCGACGGTGCTGGACGGCCTCGGTGAACGTGGGATTCCCGACCGTCCGCGAAAGGGCGGCGTAGTAGGCGTTCTCCGCTGCCGCGTAAGCCTCCTGGATCGC
>DATBCR010000206.1:0-6873 GCA_036270375.1 Pseudonocardiaceae bacterium
ATCCTTGAAGAAGTCCCTACGCCGGAACAGCCCGTCGCCGAGGCGCCTACGGGTGTCCTGCCGTGGGTGGTCAGCGCCCGATCGGCCGACGCGTTGCGCGACCAGGCCAAGGCGCTGCGGTCTCATGTGGACGCTTGCCCAGAGCTGCGTCCGGTGGATGTCGGCCATTCGTTGGCAACGACTCGCAGCGCGTTCGAACACCGCGCCGTGGTGCTGGCCGGTGACCGGGACGAGTTCCTCGCCGGGCTGGACGCACTCGTCGAAGGTGTTGCCGCGGCAGGGGTTGTGCGTGGCACCACCAAGCCGAGCGGTGGCACTGTGTTCGTGTTCCCTGGTCAGGGGGCGCAGTGGGTGGGGATGGCGATTGATTTGCTTGGGGAGCCGGTGTTCGCGGCTCGGATGGCTGAGTGTGCGGACGTGTTGTCGGAGTTTGTGGATTGGTCGTTGGTGGATGAGCTTGGTGGTGAGTTGTCGCGGGTTGATGTGGTGCAGCCTGTGTCGTGGGCGGTGCTGGTGTCGTTGGCTGCGTTGTGGCGGTCGTATGGGATCGAGCCGGATGCGGTTGTTGGTCATAGTCAGGGTGAGATTGCCGCTGCGTGTGTGGCGGGGGGTTTGTCACTGCAGGATGGTGCTCGTGTGGTTGCATTGCGTAGCAAGGCGATCGCTGACGAACTGGCTGGTCACGGCGGGATGCTGGCGGTGTCGGAGGTTCCGGACGGTGTGTCGGTTGCGGCGTTGAATGGGCCGTCGTCGATTGTGGTGTCGGGGTCGTTGGAGGCGTTGGAGGGGGTGCCGGGTAAGCGGATTCCGGTTGATTATGCGTCGCATTCGGAGCAGGTGGAGGTGATTCGGGGTCGGTTGTTGGCTGATCTGGCGTCGATTACTCCGGGTCCTTGTGTGATTCCGATGTTTTCGACGGTGACGGCTTCGTGGCTGGACTCCGCGTTGGATGCTGAGTATTGGTATCGGAATCTGCGGCAGACTGTGCGGTTCGAGGAGGCTGTTCGGGGGCTGGAGTCGGACGGATTCCGGGCGTTTGTCGAATGCAGTGCGCATCCGGTACTGACCGTGCCGATTCAGGAAACCGTGCCTGACACTGTGGTTGTCGGCACGTTGCGGCGGAACGAAGGTGACCTCCGCCGGTTCTATACCTCGCTCGCGGAACTGTTCGTGGGTGGCGTGGCGCCGGACTGGTCCGCGGTGTTTGGCGACGCGAACCGGGTCGACCTGCCGACGTACGCTTTCCAGTTGAAGAACTACTGGATGGATGCTCCGCTGCTGACCGCCAACCCGGCCGACACCGAGTTCTGGGACGCCATCGCACGTGGCGACCTGGCCGGACTGCCAATCGACACCGACGCACCACTGCGCACCGCCCTGCCCGCGCTGGCCGAATGGCGCCGTCAACGTCGTGATCTATCCACTGTAGACGGGTGGCGTTACCGCATTACCTGGCGCCGCATCGAGGAAGCCAGCGGCTCACTGTCCGGGACCTGGCTAGTGGTCACGCCACCCGGTGTCGCCAACCCACTGACCGACGCCATTCAGTTGACCCTCACCGACACCGATCGGGCCGTCGTGGCTGCCCAGCTCCGAGCGGTGACCGCTGGCCATCGCATCGCGGGTGTGTTGTCGCTGCAGGCTTTCGATGAAACTTGCGTTGATGTCGTGCCACACGGCCTGGCCGGCACGCTCGCGCTGCTCCAGGCGTTGGGCGACACCGACATCGACGCGCCGCTCTGGTGCGCAACGCAGGGCGCGATGGCCGTCAACGAGGCGGACCGGGTCAAGCGACCGGTCCAGGCGCAGGTCTGGGGGCTTGGCCGGGTGGCCGCGCTGGAGCACCCGGACCGCTGGGGCGGCCTCGTCGACCTGCCGGACGTCATCGACGAGCAGGCCCTGCGAGCCGTACTGGCGGGCACCGAGGATCAGGTTGCCATACGCCCCAACGGTTTGTTCGCCCGACGGCTGGTGCGTGGTGCGGTCGGTACTCGCCAGGCGAAACGGACGTGGCGCCCAATCGGCACGGCCTTGGTCACCGGCGGCACCGGAGCGCTCGGTGCTCATGTCGCGCGCTGGCTGGCCCGTGGTGGCGCCGAACATGTCGTGCTGGTCAGTCGCCGTGGCTCGGACGCACCCGGTGTGCCCGAACTGGTGGCCGAACTGACCGACATCGGTCCCAAGGTGACCGTGGCCGCGTGCGATCTCGCTGACCGAGCCGCTGTCGCCGCGCTGGTGGACGGGTTGCGTGCCGACGGTCACGTGATCCGGACCGTCCTGCACACCGCGGGCGCTGTCGAATTCGCCCCGCTCGACGACATCAACCCGGTTCACCTAGCCAATGCCATCGCTGGCAAGGTCGGCGGCGCCCTCCATCTGGATGCGTTGCTGGACAAGGACTCCCTGGACGCCGTGGTGCACTTCACGTCCATCGCGAGCGTGTGGGGCGTCGGTGACCACGGTGCCTACGCCGCCGCGAACGCCTTCCTGGACGCCCTCACGTTGCAGCGTCGCGCCGATGGCGTGCCGATGCATTCGGTGGCGTGGGGGCCGTGGTCCGGCGGCGGGATGATCGCGGCCGAACTGGGCGACGTGCTGCGGCGGCGCGGCGTGCCGCTGATCGACCCGGAGCCGTCGATCGTCGGCCTGCAACAGGCAATGGACCACGACGATGCCCTGATCGCGTACGCCGACGTCGACTGGGACCGTTTCGTCCCGGTCTTCACCGGTGCCCGGCCCAGCCCGCTGCTGGCCGACCTCCCGGACGCACAGGGCGTCGTGACAGCGGAACCGGTCGTCGAGGACGGCACGCTCGCGCGACAGCTCGCCGGACTGTCCGTTGTGGACCAAGAGCGGTTGCTGGCGGACCTGGTGCGGAGCCAGATCGCCGGGGTGCTCGGCCATACGTCGCTTGAGGCGGTGTCGGCGGACCGGGCGTTCAAGGATCTCGGGTTCGACTCGGTGACCTCCGTCGAACTGCGCAACCGGCTGAACACCGACACCGGCCTCAGCCTGCCGATCACGGTGGTGTTCGACCATCCCACCGCCGAATCGCTTGCCCGCCACCTGCGCACCGAACTCGGCGGCACCGCCGCAATTCCCGAGCAGGACGCACCGGTCGCCGCCGTGGACGACGATCCGATCGCCATCGTCTCGATGAGCTGCCGGTTCCCCGGTGGCGTCCGCTCGCCGGAGGACCTGTGGCGGCTGCTGGTCACCGACGGCGACGCGGTGTCCGGTTTCCCCACCGACCGCGGCTGGGACCTGGACAACCTGTACGACCCGGACCCGGACCGTGAGGGCAAGACGTACGCCACCACCGGCGGTTTCCTGCACGACGCCGCGATGTTCGATCCCGCGTTCTTCGGCATCAACCCGCGCGAGGCCCTTGCGATGGACCCGCAGCAGCGGTTGCTGCTGGAGATCTCGTGGGAGGCGTTCGAGCGCGCCGGCATCGACCCGACCGCGATACGCGGTAGCCAGGCCGGCGTTTTCGTCGGTCTGGTCGACCAGGCGTACGGCGCGCGGCTGGCGGAGTCCGGCGTCGAGGGCTACCTGGTGACCGGCAGCGTGCCGAGCGTGGCGTCCGGCCGGGTCGCCTACACCCTCGGCCTGCAGGGACCGGCCGTCACGATCGACACGGCGTGCTCGTCGTCGCTGGTGGCCATGCATCTCGCGGCCCAGTCGCTGCGGCAGGGCGAGTGTTCGGTGGCGCTGGCCGGCGGCGTGATGGTGATGTCCGGGCCGAGCCAGTTCATCGGTTTCAGCCGACAGCGCGGCCTGGCCACGGACGGCCGCTGCAAACCGTTCGCCGCCGCCGCGGACGGGTTCGGTCTGGCCGAGGGCGCCGGAGTCGTGCTGCTGGAACGGTTGTCGGACGCCCGTCGGCTCGGTCATCCGGTACTGGCGTTGGTCCGGGGATCGGCGACCAACTCCGACGGCGCCAGCAACGGCCTGACCGCACCGAACGGACCGGCCCAGCAGCGGGTGATCCGACAGGCACTCGCGAACGCCGGGTTGTCCTCGGCCGATGTCGATGTGGTGGAGGGTCACGGCACCGGCACCACGCTCGGTGATCCGATCGAGGCGCAGGCCGTCATCGCCGCGTACGGCCAGGACCGGGATCGCCCGCTGTGGCTGGGATCGCTGAAGTCCAACATCGGCCACACCCAGACCGCGTCCGGGGTCGCCGGCGTGATCAAGATGGTGCTGGCGTTGCGCAACGGCCTTGTGCCACGGACATTGCACGTCGACGAGCCGTCACCGCACGTGGACTGGACGGCCGGCACCGTGCGGCTGCTGGTCGATCCCCTCGACTGGCCCGCGAACGGCCGTCCCCGGCGGGCCGCGGTGTCGTCGTTCGGCATCAGCGGCACCAACGCGCACGTCATCATCGAACAGGCGCCGCCGGAGCCGACGACTGAACGGCGTACTTCGGACCTGGTGGTATGGCCGGTGTCCGGTCACTCCGAGGCCGCCCTGAAAGCACAGACGGACGCCCTGTTGTCCTATGTAGACATACACCCTGAGCTGAATCCCGCCGACGTCGGCTATTCACTGGCTACCGGTCGGGCGATGCTCGAACACCGGGCCGTGCTGATCGACCAGGACGTGGTGAGCGGCATCGCGGACGCGACCGGGAAGCTCGCGATGGTCTTTCCCGGTCAGGGTTCGCAGTGGGTGGGCATGGCGGTCGATCTGCTGGCGTCGTCGCCGGTGTTCGCCGATCGGATGGCCGACTGCGATCGGGCGCTGTCCGAGTTCGTTGACTGGTCCTTGGCCGATGTTCTCGGTGACGGCGAAGCGCTGGCACGGGTTGATGTGGTCCAGCCGGCATTGTTCGCGGTGATGGTGTCGCTCGCGGACGTGTGGCGTTCCTACGGCATCGTGCCGGACGCCGTTGTCGGTCACAGCCAGGGCGAGATCGCGGCGGCCTGCGTCGCGGGTGCGCTGTCGCTGCGTGACGCGGCTCGGGTGGTTGTGTTGCGCGGCAAGGCAATCGCCGAGGAGCTGGCCGGCAAGGGTGGCATGCTGTCGGTGGCGTTGCCGGCCGGCGAGGTCGGCGTGCTGCTGCCGGACGGCCTGTCGATCGCCGCCGTGAACGGCCCGGGAGCCGTTGTGGTGTCGGGTGATCCGGTTGCGCTGGACGAGTTCGCCGCATTGCTGTCGGCTCGGGATGTTCGGGTGAAACGGCTTCCGGTGGACTACGCGTCCCATTCGGCGCACGTCGAGTCGATCCGGGACCGGCTGCTGTCCGACCTCGCGTCGATCACCACTGGCACACCCCGGATTCCGTTCTACTCGACCGTCACCGGCCGGCGGCTGGACACGATGGACGCCGACTACTGGTACCGCAACCTGCGCCAGACCGTGCGGTTCGAGGATGCCGTGCGGTGTCTCGCCGAGGACGGGTTCGGCGTGTTCGTCGAGGCCAGCCCGCATCCCGCGCTGACCATGGCCGTCCAGGAGACGGTGCGCGACGCGCTGGTGGTCGGCTCGCTGCGCCGCGACGACGGCGGCCGGCGGCGGATGCTGACCTCCCTGGCCGAACTGTTCGTCGGCGGTGTCACACCGGACTGGCGTGCCGTGTTCGGCGACGCGACCCGGGTCGACCTGCCGACCTACCGGTTCCAGCGGCAACGCTACTGGCCGGCCGACCGGACACCGGCCGGTGTCGACGATCAGTTCTGGGCGGCGATCGAGAACGAGGACCTGGACGCCCTCGGCTTCGACGAGTCCACACTGGACACCGTCCTGCCCGCGCTCCCCGTGCTTTCCGCGTGGCGCGGGCGGTTGCGCCGGAAGGCCGTCGTCGACTCGTGGCGCTACCGCGTCCGCTGGACCGCCCTGCCCGAGCCGGCGACACCGACGCTGGCTGGAACATGGCTGGTCGTGGTGCCCCCTGGCCACACCGACCGAGCCCCGGTGACCACACTGTTGGCCGGATTGCGCGCCCACGGCGCCCACCCGGTGCTCATCGACGACGTCTCAGCGATCGCGGCGGCCCCGAAACCGGCCGGCGTGCTGTCACTGCTCGCGTTGGACGAACGGCCCGACCCCACGTATCCCGCGCTGCCCGCCGGCTTCACCGCCACCGTCGAACTGACCAAGGCCTTGGACGCGCCGCTGTGGTGCCTCACCCAACGCGCGGTCGCCGTGGACGACGCCGACACGCTGGACCACCCGGCCCAGACGCTCGTGTGGGGTCTCGGCACGGTCACCGGCCTCGACCACCCCGAACACTGGGGCGGCCTGATCGACCTGCCGTCCACAGTGGATGATCGAGCCGTTGCCCGGCTGTGCGCGTTGCTTGCTGGGCTTGACGACGAGGACGAGGCCGCGATCCGCCCGGCCGGCGTGTTCGGGCGGCGGCTGGTGCGTGCGGCGCCGTCGAACACGCAGGTGCCGGCGTGGCGGCCGAACGGAACCGTGCTGGTCACCGGCGGCACCGGCGAACTCGGCCGGCACGTGGCCCGCTGGCTGGCTCGCAACGGCGCCGAACACCTGGTCCTGGTGAGCCGACGTGGCGACAAGGCCCCCGGCACGGCGGAACTTCTCGCCGAACTGGCCGATTTCGGCGCCACGGCAACCATCGTGGCCTGTGACATGACCAACCGATCGTCGGTGCAACGCCTGGTCGCCGGTCTGCCGGAGGACCCGGCCTTGACCGCCGTCGTGCACACGGCTGGGCTGATCGGCGCCGACTCCGCCGTGCGGGACACCGGCCTTGCGACCTACGCCGAGATCGTGGACGCCAAGGTGACCGGCGCGTTGCTGCTGGACGAACTGCTCGCGGAGCGCAAACTGGACGCGTTCGTGCTGTTCTCGTCCGGTGCCGGCGTGTGGGGCAACGGCAAGCAGAGCCCGTACGCC
>DATBCR010000207.1:0-3405 GCA_036270375.1 Pseudonocardiaceae bacterium
GTGGCACTGGCCGGCGTGCTGGCCACGGTCGCGCTGGGTGGCCTGCGGTCACGGCACAACGTCCAGCACAACGGTTAGTTGGAAAATCGGTTAGTTGGAAAATACAACCAACGTTCCACGGGAAACATCCCACGTGTCAGGAGTCAGTCCCATTCCCAGAACATGCCGTAAAGTCCGGGCTGGAGATCGACCCTGGCCACGTGGGACACCAGGTCGTGGTTGATCCAGGCGTCCTGGGTGTCCTCGTGCGGCGCCTCCGGACCGGCCCTGCGGTAGGAGATACATCGGGTCGGTACGGCAGTCGGGTCGAACTGCACCTGCAACACCTGCTGGTGCGCACCGGACCGGAGGCTCCGCTCGAAGTGCGAGTCCGCGCAGTGCGCCGCGTCCAGTTCGTACTCCACGATGGTCGTGTCGCCGGGCGTCAGCACCCGGTCCAGGATCAGCTCGGCACCGACGAACTTGTTCTCCTGGTCGGTCCGCACCCGGCCGGTCCGGCAGTACCGGGTGGACAGCAGGCTCGGCGCGTGCAGCGAGTGCTCACCGTAGTGCAGCACGAAACTGCGGGTCACCCGGTCGGTGACGGCCCGCAGCACCTGCCGGACCAGGATCCGCCGGATCGTCCGGTCCGCGCCGACCCACAGGTGGTCCACCACGGACAGCAGGTCCAGCTCGCGTTCCTGCGGCATCTCCAGCTGCCGCGCGAGTCTGCCGGCCACGTTCGCCATCGGCAGCAGTTGCTCGACCCGGAACATGCCGGCCTCCGGCCGCACCCACCGGCCGCGTGGCCTGCGCGGCCCGAGCAGCCCGGTCAACGCGGCCTGGGACAGGCCGAGCACCCGTTCGAGCACCTGGACGCCACGCAGCGAGTCGGGTCGTTCCGGCCGGCTGCGACCGGTTCGCCAGTAGCTCAGCGTTGTCGTGCTCAGATGCACGCCGACATCCGCCAACCGGTTCTGCAGCCGTTGCAGGCTCAGCCCGCTGACCTCGATGGCCAGCGCGAGTGCCCGATGGAACGGCCCGTCCCGCAGTGCCTCGGCCAACTGGTCCGGCAGTGTCGGGGTGTTCGGTCGGCCGTAATCCGGTTCGCGGCGCAGCGTGCGCACGGTCGCGACCACGGTGTCACCTCGCTCGGCCACTTGACCCCTTCCCCGCAGTGTCGACCCTGATGGTTGCGGTCACAAGGGCCGGTCGTCGGGCAACGGTTGTCCAAACAGTTTTACAGTTCAACTCACTGGAAAAAACACACTCGACGTTTTGCCTGCGATTTCTTCCGGTCCGGATCAGCCGGGACGTACCGTTCGTACAGGCCAACAGACCTCCCGCAGGTAGCACGAACGGGTCGGCTGGTCGGCCCCCGGTGACCAATTCTCCCCTGCGACCGGGGCCAGTTCGCGATCGCCGGCCCACCAGGGGGAGCGCCCCCGCCCGCACACCCCGGCGCGGGGGCGCCCCCGACTCCCCTTCGCGCACGTACAGCCAAGATGCGCTCCGCGCTGTACGCGCAGGCGAATCCGTTGTCGTACCGTCAGGTTGTGGGTTCCGGCCAGCGAAAGCTCAGCACAGCGGCGCGGGCGATCCGGCCGAGGTCCGCCGACGCGGCCTTGGCCTGCGTGCTCACGCTGTTCGTCCTCGGCGCCACGTCCGGCATCGCGCACTGGCACGCCAACGGCCGGCACCTCGACGGGCTCGGCCTGTTGTGGCTGGTCGGCGGGGGCGTGCCTCTTGCGTGGCGGCGTACGGCCCCGGCCACCGCGTTCGTACTGACGACGGTGGCGGTGTTCAGCTACTACCTGTCGAACTATCCGGGCGGGCCGAGCGTCATCCTGCCGACCGTCGCCCTGGTCACGCTGGCCTACCTGCGCGGCCCCACGGTCGCGGGCATCGCGGCCGGCGCGCTGGTGACGGCGACGGTCGCGGGAGTCCTCGTGATCGGCGACCCGGCCGGCACGCTCGATCCGCGCCTGTTCGGGGTGGTGCTGTGGGGCACCGGCGCGGTCGCCGTCGGCACCGTCGTCCAACTGCGTCGGGCGGCGGCCCGGTCCTCGGCCGAGCGCGCCGCGGAGGCCGACCGGCTGCGGGCCGAGGAGCAGCGGCTCGGCATCGCCCGCGAGGTGCACGACGTGGTCGCGCACAGCCTCGCCATGATCAACGTGCAGGCCGGTGTCGCCGCGCACGTGGCCGACCGGCGCCCGGACGAGGCCAAGGCCGCGCTGCTGGCCATCAAGGAGGCCAGCAGGTCGGCCCTCGCCGACCTGCGCGCGACCCTCGGCGTGCTGCGTTCCGGCGACGACCGCTCACCCACCCCCGGTCTCGGCCGACTGCCGGACCTGATCGACGTGGCGGCCGCGGCCGGCATCACGGTCCGGGCCGACGGCGACGCCGGTGCGCTGCCCGCCCCCGTCGACGTGGCCGCGTACCGGATCCTGCAGGAATGCCTGACCAATGTGGTCCGGCACGGCAAGGACGCGGACACGGTCGCCATCCGGCTGGCCAGGACCGAGGACGAACTGGAGATCACCGTGCTGGACAATGGCAAAGCCGCCAAACCGGGCACCGCTGGCGGCAACGGCCTGCGCGGCATGGCCGAACGGGCGCAAGCACTCGGCGGTGACGCGGTCGCGGGTCCGATGCCCGGCGGCGGTTTCCAGGTCCACGCCCGACTTCCACTGACAGGGGACACCAGATGACGGTCCGCGTCGTGCTGGCCGACGACCAGGCGCTGGTCCGAGCCGGCTTCCGAGTCCTACTGGACACGGAGGACGGCTTCGAAGTGGTCGGCGAGGCGGCTGACGGCACGGAAGCCGTGGCGGCGGCCCGCGCCAGCAAACCGGACGTCGTCGTGATGGACATCAGAATGCCCGGTGTGGACGGACTGGCCGCGACGAAGGAGATCACCGCCGACCCGGACCTCGCCGACGTGAAAGTCCTGGTACTGACCACTTTCGACCTGGACGAATACGTGTTCGACGCACTGCGCTCCGGCGCGTCCGGCTTCCTGCTCAAGGACACCGAACCGGTGGAACTACTGCGGGCCTTGAAAGTCGTCGCGGAAGGTGCGGCGCTGCTGGCACCCACCGTCACCAAGCGACTGATCAACGAGTTCGTATCCCGGCCGGAACACCGCAAACCCACCGCGAACACCCTCGGCGAACTGACCGAACGCGAACGCGAGGTCCTTGCCCTTGTCGCCGGCGGCATGTCGAACGACGAGATCGCGGCCCACCTTGTGATCAGCCCGGCCACGTCACGCACCCACGTCAGCCGGATCATCACCAAGCTGCACGCCCGCGACCGCGCCCAACTCGTCGTCCTGGCCTACGAATCCGGCCTTGTCCGGCCCACCCGCCGTTGAGCGGCGGTCATCGACCGGCGCGCCGGGCCAGCGACAGGGTCAGCCGGACG